>JAYTUR010000465.1:0-6642 GCA_043744475.1 Saprospiraceae bacterium
CCGTACAGGGTTTCCCCTGATTCAAGTACAATATGGTAGAAATATGTGCCATCTGGCAACCTTAAACCATTGAAATCGCCTTTCCAATTATTTTTATAATCTTTATTGGCATATACCTGATTGCCCCAACGGTTGTAAATATAAACCTGTGTATTCGGGTAATCCACTAAGTTTTCGAGCGTAAAAAAGTCATTTTTACCGTCATCATTCGGTGTAAAACCATTGCGCACGACCAAACCTTCGCATAATGTGCGCACATGAACCATCGTTTGGGCACAACCCGCTTCGTTACAAATTTGATAAACAATTTCATCGGTTATTGCCGTTGAACAAAAATCCTGTTTGGGCACATAAATGATGCTGTATTGCGTACCTGATAGTTTTGTCGCGGCTTCTCCTAACTTCGGATTTATCAAAATATCAAAAGTTTTGATACTACCTGGTACCGAATCGTTTTGATAAACTGGAATTTCAATACCCTTATTCTTACGTGTGACCGCAAAATCTTCTATTAAAACAGGTAGGGAAACAGGTTTTGTTGTAACCGTAACGGTAATATAAGTCGTATCGCAACGTCCACGCACATCACAAACTTGATAACAAGCCTTTGAAACACCCGGCGTAATGCCTTTAATGACGACGCATTGTCCGCCTTGAATCAAGGTGAATGTCACCGCATTTTTAGTTGAATCAGGACAAAAATTTGTAACAGAATAGGTACTATCTCGATTTACGTTTTTGAAACAAACCGTATCTATTTGATTTTCAAGTATTTGTAAAGATAAATTTTCAATGACGGAACCACGATTTTGGTTAATTTGACCACGTTTGTAGATATTTTGCTTTGAAATATTGCTGTTTCCACATTCATCAATCGTCGTCCATGTCCTGACAAACAGCGTATCGTTGCCGCTTTGAATGACGGTCAAATCCATCGTCAAAGTTGGAACTGTACAATCATCTATCGTTGTGACATTTGAAGCAGGCAAAGTATCGGTTGCTTCAATCGTCACATCGGCAGGGACATTCAGTAGCTGCGGCGGTGTATTATCCGTTGCTTTTAGAATAATTTTAAAGGCAGAACGATTACCCGCACTGTCACTTGCTGACCATGTATAGGTTTTTAAGCTCAAAAAACCATCCACTGGGCAACTACCATTTACAATCGTTGAATCAAAAAGTACTGTCGGAATAGAGTCTTTATTGTCAAAAACAAATACACTATTTTGCGTCAAAGACACATTACAAATACCCGAAACAACCGTATCCCCACTGCGCGCACCGCCTAAAATTGGATTGACCACTCTAAACTGAGGGGGTATCGTATGCGATGGAATGGCAGAGTCCGCCCGTCTCGTAATGATTTGATTGGCTGTTGATGTATTGCCACAACCATCAACAGCCGTCCATGTGCGGGTATAAATCGTATCTGAACCGACAACAGTTTGTGTAACAGTGATGTCAATATTCGGTGTACTGCAGTTGTCTTCAACGACAATACGTGCGTCTTGCGGAAAGGGGTCAGTTGCAGAAATGGTGACATTGGCTGGAATACCACTTAAAATTGGCGCAATTTTGTCCGAAATACGCAAATTAACGAGGTAAGAAGCTGAGTTGCCCGAACTATCCGTTGCTGTCCATCTATAGTTTTTAATACTCAAAAAACCATCCAAACGACAATTTCCGAATTGAACTGTTGAATCGAGCCGGACGCTTGGATTTCTATCCAGATTATCTGTTACCCTCACATCGTTGATGTTGAAAGCATAATCGCAACCATTATATAATATGGTATCACCACTGCGGCGACTGTTTCGCAACAAAGAATTGTTTAAAGCAATTTCAGGAGCAGTTGTATCACGTGGCGGAATACCAATACCACGTCTTGTAATATTTTGTAGTAATATCGCTGTATTACCACACGCATCAACAGCCGTCCATGTCCTTGTGTAAACCGTATCACGACCTACAAAAGATTGAATCATATTGTAAGCCATTATTGGAATACCACAATTATCCAAAGCGTTGACAGGTGGCACAGGTGGAAAAGGTTCGCCTTGCGTTAAGTCAATATTATTGGGTGAACTGCTGAAAGTCGGCGCAATTTTATCGGCAATACGCATATTCACCTTGAAAGTCGCTACATTTCCACTACTATCGGTTGCTGTCCATGTATAATTTTTCAAACTGATAAACCCATCAACACGACAATTACCATATTGAATGGTCGAATCGAGGCGGACGCGCGGGTTTCTATCCACGTTGTCGGTCACACGCATATCACTGATGACAAAAGCATTGTCGCAACCATTGTAAGAAAGGGTGTCACCACTCCTAAAATTGTTAGAAATCAATACATTATTCGATTGATACTGAGGGGGTATCGTATCGCGTGGAATGACACTTCCGGGGCGAATGGTGATATATTGAATGCCCGTTGACGCATTGCCACAATCATCTATCAAAATCCATTTCCTTATTATCAAGGTGTCACCATGATTGTTTTCTCTATATTGAACCATCACGTCGTCGTCGCAATTGTCTTGACCATAGACATTGGTGGGTTTAATCGGCACTTCACTGATTGAATTGACTGTGATGTCAATGGGCAAATTGACGATGCGCGGTGTGTCTCTATCCAATACTTTGACAAAAATCTTAAACTTCGTTGTGTTGCCGCATTTGTCAACAGCCTTCCATTCGCAATCCATCAAAATGATATAACCGTCTTGCTGGCAACGTCCAAATTTTGCGGCTAAATCCACAAAAGACTTAGTGAGGTTGTCGTCACAATCGTCGCTGTAATTCATATCAAAAACATTAAACAGTGGAATGTGTTGACAATCAACGGTTAATGTATCGCCGCTTCGAAAATTTAAAGAAACAAGCTGTTGATTCCTTGGCGTTATCACAGGCGGTGTTCTATCCACACGTTTGATGATTTGGGTTGCAGAAGCCGTTTTTCCTGAAGCATCGGTGGCAGTCCATGTGCGTAACAAGCGGTCGCCACATGGTTGCAGTTGTTCAATGACATCGGTGTAAGTTACTGAGGGGTTCGGGTCGAGGTCATCTGTAACGATTGGGAAAATGAAAGGGAACGAATCACGGCAACCAATTGTCGTATCACGTACGCGAATGGTCGGCGGTGCGGTATCTTGTTCCATAAAAATACGAACCGTTGACGGTGCTAAACAAATACCCGAACCAGTTGACTCAACCCTGATGGTCGTTAAAGCACGTGTTGGAGTGAAGTTTAAAGACATTTCAGTACCCAAAACCGTACTATTTACCACATCTATCCAACGAACCGATGTACCTGTCGCTCTTAATACAACCGATTCGTTGCGACGCAAATGAATCACTCCCGCCGTCAAAAGCGGTACGGAACTGATGCCAATGCTGTCTGTACTGAGGGGTATGCCGTAAAACTGTTCGCCATCGCTTGTGGTAATGATGTCAATGCGACAAAAACTTTGTGAAGTCCGACAAATCAATTCCTTTTCAGCCGTTGTCGAAACGCCAATTGTCCGCGTGCCGCCATCACATGCTAAGGTATCTGATGTCACAACATTAAAATGTAAAACACCTTGTTTGTACTGCATCACATTGCGGGGTTGATGCCATGTCAATACTTCAATATCACCCACGACATTCACCGTTGGCTCGCCGGGAATCCACGAAATGGGTTGCACGGCGGTTGATGAATTCGGCACATATCGAATGCCCACAGGCAGTTTTACGGCTATTTTATCGCTTGAATCGCTTGGAGTCGTTGTTAAATTTGTGAAATTGATTTCCATTGTTGACTCGCCGCCCGGTACAAAATTATTTGTTGGACGATTGCCAACCGAATATAATTTAGGCGTTGCCAATTCTGCTCCTTCAATTTGTATGGGTAAGGATTCGCCAATTTCGTTATTAGAAGGCGTGCCGCAAGACGATTTTCCGATGAAAGAAAAATACAACAAAGACCCACTTTTGAAGTCGCAATCATTGGAGAAACTGAATCGAATCTTAACCTCATTAGAGTCATTCGGACGGTTTGGGTCAAAGCCTTTTAAACCATTGAGATGTAAAAAAGTATCTAATTTTGAAAAATTGGCATATTCAAAAGTCCGACCACGCTCGTTGAGACCTACTACTGTTGGAACACCCGTTGCACGATGATACGGTGCACTCGAAGGGTAAGCTACTGCTACATTTGTAGGAATATAAGTTGCCCCCAAAAGTGGTAATGTAATACGTGTACGAACATCGAAAACCTTTCCTAAATCGGTATTTCTTAATAAAATTTCAAAAACAGTTGAATCGCAAATGCCCGGTTTATTGAGCGATTGATTTATGAAATTGGCATCTAAAAACGGTGCTTCTGTTGTCACCGAACCTGCAACGGTCAAATCGGTACAAGGCGGATAAAGCAACGGACTCCAGAGCGGGTCAGTAGATTGCGCACAATTCCAACCTGAATTTATGTCTATTTTACTTTCCCCACAATCACCAATAAGTGCCTTGATTTCAATGATATTACAAATATCGTCAAGGTTTTTGTCGGGTGAAGCAATAGCCAAAGGATTCGTATAAGCATAAGTATTGCGCCCATTACCACCATAATGACTAAGCGTTAGGTCAAATTGGTTCGCATTATTGGTAATATCTCGCATCCTCAATACAGTGAAGTTTTGTACTGAGGGGTTCGGTTCAACGCTAATCCATGTTGAATTTGCACCACCTCTATTCGATGTATTGCAATGTTTAACCACCCATGTCGCCGTATCCGTTGCGGTTGAAACCGATGGATTGGTCACAGGCACTAAAGTCAAAGCAGGCGGGTCGGTGTAAACGATGTCGCCATTTTGAACCGAATCACGGCGATAAGGTGAACACGAGCCGTCACCAATTTCTAAGGCATAATAGCGGTCGCGGTAGTAAATTTTAGGTTTGAATGAAAAAGTATTATTATTCAAAGCACTGCCCGTCAAAGAGCGACAATTGGGAATGGCTTTGATGCGTAAATTAAAGGCATAACTTGTCACCCGATTAAGCGAAGGCACAAGGCTTAAGGTGTCAAATCGAGCAATAAAAAGCCCTGTTGAGTCCAAATTACTGAGGGGGTAAAAGTTACTACCCGCATAAGGATGGTCGGGAATAGACACCTCAACTTGCGTTGTAAAGGCTCGAATAAATTCAGGGTCAAATTGTATTGAAAATGAGTCAACGCCTATGGATTGACGGTATTCATTGCCAAAATGGTCATAATAACCATTGTTTATCATAATAATTTTATACTCCAAATTCGCTTCTGAACAACCTTTTGGATAACTCGATGAGTTGGGGAAAGAGAAAATGGACTGCGCTTTGCCGACTCTAAACGTTTCGCCAAAATTATCACAAGCGAATTCTTGACCGCCATCAATATGGTAGCCATAAGCCCTAAATTGTGGTATTTTTTCAAACGTATTCTTAAACGGGCCATCCGTAGAGACGGTAAAATCACCATAAAAGTTAACGGAGTCGCCACTACTGAGGGGGGCAATATTAAGTGTTGTTAAACAATTACTCAAATCAATATAGATAGCTTTAGTTGTGTCCGTTCTAACGACACGTATTTGAGACGTATCAACAGTACAATTATAGGTCTGTCCACCTTTTATAAATTGAGCATATCCTTTACCATAAGTAAAAATATCATTCAAATTGGTTTGTGCATTTTTTGTGATATTATTGTATGAAATTCGAATGCCAATAGAATCTGAAATGGGGTCATTGCCCACAACATTCAAAACGGTCATACGGACCGAATCGCACGACATAGCGACTTTTAAATTGGCATTTTCTCGAGCTATTTTTGTTGAATATGTACCATCGGTATAGCCCAAAGTCGTTCTTTCAGCCGTAAAGTCAGTCGTTCTCAAGCCTTTTGGACATTCATACGCCACATTTGGCACACAAGGCGGTGACGCATAATGTATGCGTGGACCATCCAAAGTATCGCAGTACCAAACGTGTTGACAACCACAAGGTGGACATGAAAACGCCAATTCCATAGGGAATTTCGTTGCACCTGGCAAGGCAAAACAGGTGGCTTTGAAGCCGAAATTGACTTCATAATCGCCATTGATATAATCAACTGCAATCAATTGATTGGTCAAATCGCCTTTTTGTTTGACAGAATCCAAACGGAATGACATATAAACGGTATCCCCAATTTGCGTCATGGTTTTCAAAAACATGGTATCCGTAAAACGCAACATAAACATCGAGTCTTGAATCGGCGCAATGCCCGTTGGCACTTTCACTTTAACTACTATTTCTTCTTGACCATTGCAATTTCTATCGAAATTAAAAATATTACGTCTTTCAAGATGCTGAATTGAGAAAGGTTTTTCGTCGGTATAAGCATCTGGTTCAGTGCAATTTTCAACCAAATCGTTAACATTCAAAGGCGCAAAATAATGCGGTTTGATGACTTGATTGCGACTGCCACACAAGTCAGTGTAGTTCAACTGACCATTAAAAGCCGTTTCAAAGTCATTTTTGCAATTATCTTTTCTATTTGACAAAGACGCATTACAATCCACCTCATATTCAATGGTCACTTCAACCGATTTGCCAACGGGTAAATCATCGAAAAAGCCATCATTG
>JAYTUR010000466.1:0-1724 GCA_043744475.1 Saprospiraceae bacterium
CAATCATTCACCCTTTTGACAATGGTTTCGGCTGTGCCTGAACGTGCGCGAAACTTTGGATAAGTGGATGCAACGGCTAAATAATTGTTGCCAAATGCCTTTGAACCTGCTTCTAAGTGGCAGTTTTGGCAATTCATCCCGTTTGAAATAGGCTTTATCATGCCTTCTGGTCCGAGATAATCGGAGGTGTGGGCAATCAAATCACGACCGTATTGTATCAGTTTTGCTTCATCTTCTTGCTTGATACTGAGGGGGTCGGGTGCTTCCCAGATTTTAGCGGTGTCGAATTGCGCTAAGGCTTCTCTCTTAATTTTTTCAATACCTGACTGCTTTTCACGCCGTTGTTTTTGCCAAAAAACAATAGCAACAAAGGCGAGGATGACAGCAGGAATATAAACCCAATATTTCGCTGTGCGCAAGAAAGCATAACGTTTAGCGATGTCAGGCGAGACGGCTGCGTCTTTTTCAAGTAGGCGACTCGCAGCATCTACATTACTTAAAATCCTTATCAACACCACGAATAAACCCAGTGTGGCTATGATAAGTAAGGGAAAAAGCCATTCATTCATGTTATTTAGGTAATTTATCTTTTAATAAACCAAATATCCAAGTGCCTGCAATGGCTGATAATAGCGATACAACGACTACACCATATCCACTACCAATTTGAGCAAACAGTGGTCCCGGACACGCGCCTGTCATTGCCCAACCGAAGCCAAAAAGTAAACCACCGTAGATTTGACCTTTGTGAAAAGTCTTCGGTGCAATTACTATTTCTTCCCCTGCCAGCGTTTTAATCCCTAATTTTTTAATCAAAAAGACGGAAATCGCACCGACGACAACGGCTGTACCTATCACACCATACATGTGAAAAGAGGTCATACGGAACATTTCCTGTATCCGAAACCAGGAAATGATTTCTGCCTTGACGAAGACGATGCCGAAAGCAATGCCGATGACCATGTATTTTAAGTTTGACAAAGTGCTTTCTGCTTTGGCTTGACTGTTCGGTGCGTCGCAAACAAATTCGTCTTGATGGGTTACTTCAATATTAGTTGTATTTGCCATTTTTATTTTTTATGACCCCTCAGTATTTTAGCACGTTTAGGGTGTTTTTTTTGAATTTTACAAGGAAATAAAGCTTTATTTTTTAAAAGGATATAGAATTTGTGTCCAAAAAGTCTTTGGAAATTGCTGTAAATTATCAAAACCCAATCGCTCATCTCGTCCTTCTTTTGGTATGTAAGATGTCTTAAAAAGATAATCCCACAGGGACAGAGTAAGACCGAAATTTACACCATAACGGTTTGTTATATGCTCTGCATGATGCCAAATGTGCATTTGCGGATTGTTGAAAATATATTTGAACCACCCCAAAGACACTTTAATATTGGCGTGATTGAAATGTCCCCAAGCCAATGTGAAAAGATGAACAAATAGAAAATCTTGAATGCCAAACCCAATCATACTGAGGGGTATGTATTCGAGCGTTCTGTAAATCACATTTTCCATCCAATGAAACCGCAGATGCGCAGCGAAGCCCATTTGTTCGACGGAATGATGGACTTTGTGAAACTGCCACATCCAATCAACGCGGTGTAAAAGACGGTGAATATTCCATTGAATAAAGTCTTTGACAACAAATAAAATGAGTAATTGAACAACGGCTGGCAATTGACTGACTTGTATAGCGACTAAGTTTTGCCAACCGAAAAGTTTGAAAA
>JAYTUR010000467.1:0-6597 GCA_043744475.1 Saprospiraceae bacterium
TCAGCCGCCTTTTTTTTCGTTTATTTTGGTCGAATTTTAAGTAAAATACCAAATTATATCGTTTCCACCTTCGTTTCCTTGACATTATTGATGTTTCTGACCGTCAAATTAATAGATAATCCAGACATTCTTTCAAATAGACAAGTCGGTATTTATGCTTTAATTTTTGTCATTTTTATGCTGTTAAGGTCAGGTTGGTCGGGCGCATTTTTGATTTTTTTTGGGTTTCTCAATTTAATATTGATTGTAAAAGATACTATGGATGGGGGCGTTCTATCTGATATCAGTCGTTATAATCGTCTAACCCCTTTCGTGCCGCCATTTATTTGGGCTTCGCTTTGGTTAGGTACAGTTGGTTATGTCAGTTTTGTGTTATTGATTCAAATTTCAAAAACAAAAGTGCATTGGATTAGGGGGAAAAAATTCATTAATAACATTGATTTTGAGAAAACACTGCTTTTTTTATCCATTTTGCCTAACCTTATCGGCTTTGCCTTTGACCAATTACTTGAATTTTTGGTCATAGAGTTTACGGCTATATACGATGGTATCCGTCGCTTTTTCTCGATTTAAAAAACCCGTAATTTTTACAGCTTTCCCTTCTAAAACAGTATAATTTTCAAAAAAATCCTTCAATTCTAATGTAAAACTTTCTGACAAATCTGTAACATCATGTAAGTCCGCTACTGAGGGGTCACCTTCCGCAACCGCCAGAATTTTGTCGTCCTCAACGCCTTGGTCAATCATTCGCATCACACCTATTACACGGCAAGAAACCAATGTCAAAGGCACGACCGTTACTTGCATCAAAACCATAATATCCAAGGGGTCACCATCGTCAAACAAGGTCTGTGGAATAATACCATAATGCAAGGGATACATCATCGAACCCCTCAGTACACGGTCGAGTTTTATCAAACCAGAATCTTTATCCAACTCATATTTTGCACGAGAACCTTTCGGAATTTCAATAATTGCGTTAACTACTGAGGGAGGCGTTTTGCCCACAGACACATCATGCCAAGGGTGTTTCATCATCTTTATTAATTTTTTCGCGCTTCTCTCTTTTTTCTATCAGCTTCGCGAATGGCATATTCTTTACGGAATTTAGCCGCTTTTTTTTCTACTTCTGCTTGAGCTTGACGTTCCTCGGCTTTGCGTTTTGCCTCGCGTTTTTTGTAGGCTTCTGAAGCTGAAAGGCTTGATTCTGGCTTTTTTGAAGACTTTTTAGCCGCTTCACGTTTGCGGTCAGCTTCCTCTTCTCGTTTTTTATCAGCCGCCGCTTCGTCTTTTTTCCGTTGGGCTTCTTTATCTGCTTCGACTTGTTTTTTCAGTTCTTCTGCTTTCTTAATAGAATCTAATGGATTGATAATCATATTATTAGTAGTCGCAACGGATGTTGAAGCGTTCGTTGTTTCTACAGCATTTTTAACCTCTTGCTTGACTGTTGTTTCCTTTACCAAAGTCAACCATTGGTCTTTACCTTTGAAGCTCATTTGCAAAACCAAGGTATCGTCTTCAATGGACTTAATCAAAACCGCTTTTTCAGGTGCTTTGTCACGCGTTTTGTCTTGTGTAAAAAGGAAATTTTTACGAATCCGATAATCTCCCTCTTCTTTGACATTGAGTGTTGAGTGAAAAATATATTTGCCATTGGGCATAAATTCAATGTCAACCAACTCAATTTGAATCGGTACAACATTATCACATTCTAATAATTGTAAGGCTTGCCACTTCCCAACGATGCGTCGTTCATTCTCGCTTTTGCAAGCGATAAAAAAAAGAAGGACTAATAATAGGTGTAATGTTTTCTTCATTTTCCGAATAAAAATAGTGTATGTGTCTCTTTCTACGTTATTTGTTTTTAAAAAAGTCCACAAAGGTAAATAAGATTTTTAAGTTTAATAATTATTGTTGTATGGTTGTATGCTGTTTTGGTTGTATTGTTGCATCTATTCGCCAATGTCTCACTTGTTATTCGTAAATTTGCACCTCGAATATCAAATAAACCCCAACCATACAACAGTAACAACAATAACAAAATGGTAAAAATAGGTAATGTTGAAATAGGTCGTTTTCCCCTCCTTCTTGCACCCATGGAAGATGTGAGTGACCCGCCGTTCCGTGCTTTATGTAAGGAATTGGGTGCAGATATGATGTACACAGAGTTTATTTCAAGCGATGGATTGATACATGATGCAGAGAAAAGTCTCAAAAAACTCGATATTTTCGATTACGAAAGACCCATTGGCATCCAATATTTTGGCGGTCAGTTGGACTCCATGATACGCGCGGCAGCAATGGTTGAAGCGGCAAATCCAGATGTTATTGACATCAATTACGGTTGCCCTGTGGCAAAAGTCGCTTGTAAAATGGCAGGCGCGGGCTTGCTACAAGACATTCCGAAGATGATAGAATTAACGGCGGCGGTTGTTAAGTCCACCTCAAAACCCGTAACAGTTAAAACCCGTTTGGGTTGGGACGACGCTACCATCAATATCGTTGAAGTAGCTGAACGCTTACAAGATGCTGGTATTCAAGCCCTTACGATTCATGCACGGACGCGTAAACAGATGTATAAAGGTGAAGCCGATTGGTCATGGATTTCAAAAGTTAGGAATAACCCACGTATGACTATTCCAATTTTTGGCAATGGCGACATTGATAGCCCTCAAAAAGCCCTCGAATACCGCAACCGTTACGATGTAGACGGCATGATGATTGGTCGTGCTGCCATCGGTTATCCTTGGATTTTTAGAGAAATAAAGCATTTTTTCAATACAGGCGAACTCATTACCCCCCCCTCAGTATCTGAACGTGTAGAAGCCGTTCGCAAACATTTGTATCGTGCCATCGAGTGGAAAGGTGAAAAATTGGGTTTGTGGGAAACCCGCCAGCATTACACCAATTATTTCAGAGGTTTGCCCAATATCAAACCGTTCAGAATGCGCCTTGTGACGCTCAATGATGCCCCCTCAGTATTTCAGGTTTTAGATGAGATTGAACTGCATTATTTGGAGGTGTTTGAGATGGTGTAATTTAATGGATAATGGATAATATTCTAATAATTATTTTATTATCAATATATTATACATTATTTTTTATACACTATTCACTGTCCATTATACACTATCCATTTAATAAAACCCTCTCGGATTACTCAATTTCACCTCTTTTGCCTTCAAATCATAACGCATCAAAACCTCAAAACTGCCATAGGAAAACTGCCCAATTTGGTTTAAAATCCAATCGTAAGCACCGCCCAAAGCCATTCGGTTATTGAGTTGTAACATAAAATTCATGGAAGCCGATTCACCGATACCAACAAGATTCGTCCGTCCAGCCCGATAGGAAACGCCCAATGTAATCCGCTCTTTTATAGTCGCACTGAGGTTCGTTTCAATATTCCATGGCGCATTTTTCACGTATTTAAACATAAATTGCGGCTTTAATGTGACACCATAAGCGGCTTGAAAAGCGATACCACCCATCAAATAAAAATGAGGCGATTCAACAGCAGAAACAGGTGCATATTGGTTGATACCAATGACATTGGGCAAATAGAAAGGGACGCTAAAACCGATATATGACTCCCGAAAAGTCACTAACGCCCCAAAACCGATATTCTGCGAATAATTGGTGGAACGACGCGGTGGAATAGAACGGTCAGCTTGCAAAATTAAGATATCATCCGCTTGATCAAAACGAAAGGTCAAACGACGCAAAGAGCCTTGCAAACCCATTCGAATGGCGAAATTGCCTGTTTTTATAAGGCTATAAGACAAAGCTAAGGTTCCTGTTTGCTTTTGAAAATACCCTGCCTTATCATTCTGTAAACCCACACTCACACCTAAACGGCGGGAACGAAAAGCAGGCGTACTGACATGAATGGATTGAAATGTTGGCGCACCATCAAAACCCAACCACTGCGAACGATGATGCAGCAAAACAGTTGACAAATCGCGATAGCCCGCAGCGGCAGGGTTGACTGCCCATGGGTTGTACATAAACAGCGTTCTATTGCTTTCTTGTTGCGCAAGCACCCCCTCAGTATAAATGCTTAAAAAAAACAATACACAGAAAAATCTTATACCGTAAACGTTGATTTTCATAGATTTATATTGTTTTGAGTTATCGAAAAATAGTGACGAAACCACGTTGCGTAACAGAACGTGCGTTCAATCGAAAAATATAATAGTAAGTACCATCAGGTAAAGGCAGCCCTTTTGTGTCTCCACGCCAACCATTTGTATAAGGTTTAGCATACAAAATGCGCTCACCCCATTGCGTAAAAATCCACAACTCACTCTCATTTGTGTGGTCTTTGGCAATGCACGGAATAACGAATTCATCATTTTGTCCATCATCGTTCGGCGTAATAGCAGAGGGAATGTGACAAGTATCCAATACGAAAGTCTGTGGCATTGCATGAAGAGACACACTTGCAAAGGAAAAAAAACAAATACAGAAAAGATATTTCATGGGTAGAGCTAATATTTATTTCAAATATGCTTAACAATACGGTTGTTACTTAGAATAGGTTCAAAATTAGCGCTATCAACACAAAAAAGACGCATAATTTCCTTCATTTGGCTATTATTAACGTTGCGAATTACCAAACAGGTTCCTTTTTACCCTTAAAAGTTCTAAACTATCCTTTGCAGTCAAAGGTGCTTTTGGAGCATTAGAAACATGTATATCAACAATATTGAATTGTTCATATATCACAGGGTCAACAAAACGGTTTTCTCCTGTCAATTTATTTGTTATGGCTACAATATCTCTATTTCTGTTGAAAGGAGAGCCGCCACCCAAACCTTGAATCGCATCTTGTAAATTCATACCATGCCTTGTCCTTTCTGCAATATATTGACGACAAGTATATGTATTTGAAAAATGATAACGCTTGATGAGATAGGTACAAACAGTTTTGAAAAATGTCGCATAACCTTCACTATTTGTCTCTCTCAATTGTAAAATAATGAGGGGGTCTGTTTTCAAAGTCGGTTCACCATTGAACGTTAAAGCATCGGCCGTTACTTTAAGCGAAATATGAATTATTTTGTCAATGTCAGATAAACGCCTGTCATAAACATCTGGATGCCTTAATATAAAACGCTCAAAATTGGCATCCATAATTGTATCCGTCACCCGCTCTTGCCCAACACGATACTCGACCGAAGAATGATAGATACTTTGGCGCACTAAAAGACATACAATCACTATGATAAGTAGGGAAATACGCCTATTAGGTCTGCGGTGGTTGCCTTTATATGAATCTCTGGATTTTGACATTTGTAAGTCCTTGTTATTAAAGGACTTAAAATTAGTATAGTTTTTGTATTCATAAATAAAACAAGTTAAGAATTTTTTTGTATAAAATTATTTGTTTCAATAATTAAACAATAAAAACAAATAGTGTTATATTTGTACCATAATTTAAAATGAAAAATATGTTTATACTGAGGGGGCTATCTCGCCTTGATTACCGCTACATTTATGTTTTGGGCAATTCCCGTTATTTATTTCGCTATAAAATTGGCATTGCTAAAAGCGTTGAAAATCGAACAAAAGGGATTGAAAACACCTTGCGCGGCTACACTTATGAGATTTTTGCAGCCAAATTCTTTTTTGCACGCAATATTGAACAGTTTTTACACACCGTTTACAGCCCGCTCAACGCCCGCATGAAAGGCAGTGGTAAAACTGAATGGTTTTGGATGGTGTTGCCGATTTCGCCGACGATTGTGTTAGCTGCTTTGTGGATTATGCAGTGGATTTTTATCCCAATATTTATTTCTGCATTGGCTTATATTTTCTTGAATCGGGGTATTTTGATAGAGATTTTATCAGAAGGTATGCCGTTCTAAGGGCAACCATTCGTGTCTGTCCCAATCATACTGTTCAGCATTATTCATCTTTTTCTTGTAATCGTACATCGAACTTTGGGCGTAGGCATGACCCGGATAATGGTATTTTTTGTGCATTGACAAACCATGTTGAATTTCACAAAGCAGGGTGAAAGTGCCCAAACTGCGTTTCATTTCTTCAGGGTCATAAAAAGCGGTTGTGCTGTATTGCAAATGAGGTGTTATGTCAAAAAAACTACATGCCACAAGGCGGTCATATTTGTAGAGACACACTTCATGCATCGGAAAAGGCTTGTGATTGTCAGAAACCCAACTGTAAAGGCTTGCCATTCGGTTGAACCGATGAGCATACCAGG
Organism: Saprospiraceae bacterium; assembly: GCA_043744475.1. Lineage (GTDB taxonomy): Bacteria > Bacteroidota > Bacteroidia > Chitinophagales > Saprospiraceae > JAAFJT01. The sequence continues at coordinate 6,227 of JAYTUR010000467.1, forward strand.
CATCGAATAAGGCTATTTTTTCATCGGTAATGACGGCAGGACGATAGACGCGCACTAAATCGGCATTACGTCTGATAATCATGCGTTGACTTTTCGTAAATTCAAAATTGTTGAACAAGCGATATCGCAAAGGCATCAATTGCATCGTCATCACAACTTCTTCAAAAACAAAAGGAACAGTATAATAATCGAAGCGGCGGCGAAAGAAGTTCTCACCTACCCTATCCCAACCGACTAACAACAGTTTCTCCCAATCGGTCAGTGATAATTGTTCACGATGTAATTTTTCATTGATGTCGTTAGTCATGCCAATACATTCTTTTATAGTGATTATACTGAGGGGGTGCATTGAAAGTTTCTCATTTGAGAAA
>JAYTUR010000468.1:0-1721 GCA_043744475.1 Saprospiraceae bacterium
GCGGATTTCGCCGCCTGGGTTCGCTGCGGTATGAACATTGACATACACTTTTGTATTGAACAAACTGTCCGCGAATGCAGGGCTGACATCTAAAGTACCACTCAAAGTATTGCCTGAAAAACTCAATGCGTAAGCAACGGGTCCAGCAATACCCGCTGCGCCAAAATGAACATGTGCCGCTGTAATAGGTCCCGACAAGCCTGTTACAAGGACTTTGTACTCCAATTTGTTGTAGGCATAGTTCAAAACAAAGCTGCCCAAACCCGAAGCGGTGGTGTTCACAGCGGGTACTTCATTCGCACCCGTCATTACTGCTCCAAAATGCAAATCGGTTTCAAGGTCAACCTGTCCGCGCATTTCACCGCCTCCATTTGCTGCCGTATGAACATTGATGTAGATAGCATCGTTGTTAATGCCTGCTAAAATGGCTTTTGTCACCGTCACATTGCCACTGATAACATTGCCTTTGACCAAGGGCAAAAGGTTCAGAATAACACCGCCACTGACACCTAATGCGCCTGTATGAAAATGGCAAGCCGTCGCTGGTCCACTTAAACTGTCGAAAACGCCATAAATTGTCATGGTTTTGCCGTCTTCTGCCAATATAAATGTGACTAAGCCTTTGGCTTTACTATTGACGGCGGGGACTTCTTGCGAAGCAGAAAGGCGTGCATACATATATATGCGTCCATCTTTATTGCCAGCAAAAATATTGTTAATCGAAAAAAGAGATAATGAAACAAAGAGAAAGAAGTAGAGTTTCTTCATTAGGAAGTGATTTTTGATTTAAAAAAAATGTTTTTCAGTAAGACATAATACGTCCATTTGGGACTACGATAATATAATGGAGGTGGTTTTCTTATAAACCATTTATTTTAAGTTTTTGTTTAGAAAAAATACCCCCCTCAGTATAAAAGCTATTTTTTGAAATGAAAAAGCTAATTTTGCGCCTCCAATTCAATTATCATTCATAAACCCATTCATACACATTATTCTTATGGCAGGAAATACATTCGGACAGGTCTTTCGCATTACAACTTTTGGGGAATCGCATGGTGTTGCCATCGGTGTTATCGTGGACGGTTGTCCCGCAGGTGTGCCTATTGATGAGACATTTATCCAACAAGAACTCGACCGTCGCCGTCCGGGGCAGTCTAAAATCGTTACGCAACGCAATGAATCGGACAGTGTGCAGATATTGAGTGGCGTTTTTGAAGGAAAAAGCACGGGGCACCCGATTGCTTTAGTCATTTATAATGAAGACCAACGCTCAAAGGATTATAGCCATATTGCCGACAAATACCGTCCAAGTCATGCTGATTTTACATACCAATCGAAATACGGCCATCGGGACTATCGCGGTGGTGGACGTTCCTCTGCACGTGAGACGGCGGCACGCGTTGCGGGTGGTGCAATTGCCAAAATGCTGCTAAAGACGGTTGAGGTACGAAATCCCGATGGTACAATCGGGAAGGGAGTGTCTGTTAATGCTTATGTGAGTCAAGTCGGTTCTTTGAAAACTGAAAAATCGTACAATTTATTGGATTTCAATGAGATAGAAACAACATCTGTTCGTTGTCCCGACCTCGATATGGCTGAAAAAATGATTGCTTTAATACAAGAAGTTAAAAAAGTAGGCGATACCATTGGCGGTGTAACGACTTGCGTAATTCAAGGCTGTCCAGTCGGTTTGGGCGAACCTGCCTTTGATAAACTCCATG
>JAYTUR010000469.1:0-6544 GCA_043744475.1 Saprospiraceae bacterium
GCCGACAGTTGTGGTTCGTCATAAATTTCCTGCTTTGCTGAAAACTCTTTCAATACATTTTCAGCCATTTCCAACTGACTTTTAGCAACAAAAAGACGGACATTACCATACGCAAAAGGGGTTAATTGACCCGTCGAAGCGGACACGACATGTGCATCAATTTCTGCCGCGCGCAATGTCGCCGCTGCAAGGTGCGCTTGTTCCTCCGTATTAAAAGTCCGCATCATGACAACCGTTTGGCGTTCCGTCGCATCGTTAACTTCATCATTCCCGTTGTCCCATTCAAAATCGTCATCAAGCAAATTTTTACTCATAATTTATTGATTATCAATTATTTAAAAACATTGAAATAGTACCCCCTCAGTATTTTAAGTAAAAAATCTCACCTTGTTTACTCAAACCGAAGTTAAGGTATGTAAATTTGTGCAAGAAATAACTTTATTATCTATGCACGAATTTATAGTTTCTATAAAAAACGACTTACCCGATGCTGTTAATTGGCTTTTAATTCAAGCCGATGGACGACGTAAAATAATGCTTTATGGTGAAATGGGAGTCGGTAAAACGACTTTTACCAAAGCCTTTTGTAAACATTTCGGAGTAAGCACAACAACAAGCAGTCCAACTTTTTCTTTGGTCAATGAATATTTTTACGCCAATACTGAGGGGGTGCAAAATGTCATTCACCACCTCGATTTATACCGTTTGAATACCTTAGCGGAAGCTATGGATATTGGTATCGAAGACTATTTGTATGACGATAGTTATTGCCTCATCGAGTGGCCTCAACTCATAGAACCCATTTTCCCTGATGATGTTTTGAAAATTAGCATTGAATTGATAGAAAATTCGATGCGGAAAATTGTAGTTTTGTAAAAAAATATTGAGAAAACGCTTTATTTTATTATAAAAAAGAAACGTATGCCTCCTCCTTCTTCAGCCGCTGCGGCTACATCTATGTCCACCATTGCACACAGTTATGTGCAAACTCAGGAACAACTCATGCCTGTCGAAAAAAAACGCAGCGGCTTGTATATTGGTATTCCTCGAGAAACAACATTACAAGAAAATAGGGTGGCACTCATACCGTCAAGTATCGAGACTTTAACAGCTCGCGGGCATCGGGTTGTCATCGAAACAGGCGCAGGAGAACATGCTAATTTTACAGACCACGAATATTCAGAAGCGGGTGCAGAGATTGCTTATAGCGCCGAAAAGGTCTATCAAGCAGAAGTCATCATAAAGGTTGCACCACTCACTTTAGATGAAATTGATTTATGTCACCCCAATCAAATCCTTATTTCTCCTTTGCAAGCACCTATTATTACGGAGGAATACATCAATAAAATGCGCCAAAAACGGGTCATTGCTTTGGCAATGGAGTATATCCAAGACGAAGTTGGCTCATTCCCTATTGTCCGCATCATGGCTGAAATTGCGGGTTTGAGCGCTATGTTGACGGCGGCAGAACTCTTAAGTGCGAGCCGCGGGGGCATTGGCGTTTTGTTGGGTGGCATTGCGGGCGTGCCTCCTGCCAAAGTGGTTATTTTAGGTGCAGGTGTCGTTGCAGAATTTGCAACGCGTGTCGCGTTAGGTTTAGGCGCAGAAGTTAGAATTTTTGACAATAATATTTATAAACTCATGCGACTGCAAAATCAAGTCGGGCGGCAGCTTTATACCTCTGCCATTGACCCCTCAGTATTGACGCGTGAATTAATGACGGCTGATGCTGCTATTGGGGCAATTCACTCTGGAAACGGACGCTCTCCCTTGATTGTGACCGATGATATGGTACAAAAAATGCGCCCAGGCAGCGTCATTATAGATGTCAGTATTGACCAAGGAGGCTGTTTTGAAACATCACGAGTGACAACGCACGACAAACCAACTTTCCGTCACCACGATGTTATTCATTATTGCGTACCGAATATCGCGAGTCGTGTGCCGCGAACTGCCTCAAATGCTGTAAGTCATATTATGACACCTATTCTGTTGCGCAGCGAACAGTTTAATGGAATTTACAACTTATTGACGCAAAGCCACGGTTTGCTGCATGGTATTTATGTTTACAAAGGTTCATTGACCAATCGCTACCTAAGTGAGCGATTTAATATGCGTTTTACAAGTATCGAGTTATTGATTCCCGGGCATATTTAATTTTTTGGATAGATTTTTGTAAAACTTGAACCAAGAAAATAACATCCTGTCTGGTGTGCAACTTTCAATTCAATAAATACTAAGGAGTCCAAATTATGAGTGTTAAAAGTAAAAGAGTTATCCTTGTCGAAGACAACCTTGCTGATGTTGAGCTTGTCAAAATTTCCATTCGCGAATTGGAAACCCCTGTTGAGCTTGTTCATGCGGGCGACGGTCAGGAGTTACTTAATTTCTTAAAAACTGCCGTTTTGAGCGAAATTGCAGTCATTATGCTTGATTTGAATATGCCACGTGTCAGTGGTATAGATGTTTTGCGCTATATGCACGACGACCCTTTGCTCAAAAAAGTGCCTGTCGTCATGTTTACAACTTCAAACAGCAAGACGGATATTTTGAAATGTTATGAACTCGGTGCAAAAGCTTTCGTTTGCAAGCCGCTTGATATTTTTGAATTCAACCAAGCCATCCGCTCTATTGTTGAGTTTTGGACGGGGATTAATATGTTGCCTGCTTTTACGTAAGTTTTTTTTAAAAGAAAAATACTGAGGGGTCTGAAATGTTCATTGTTGACATTTCAGACCCCTCAGTATTTTTAGATTTCTAACCCTTCTCTGCAAATAATGACGTATTTTTGCGCCATAAATTTAAAAAATGTTTCCAAAATACGATGTTATAGTTGTTGGCGCAGGTCACGCAGGTTGCGAAGCTGCTGTTGCTGCTGCGAATATGGGTTCTAAAGTCCTTTTAGCGACGATGAATATGCAGACGATTGCTCAAATGTCGTGCAATCCGGCTATGGGTGGCGTTGCCAAAGGGCAAATTGTTCGTGAAGTAGATGCTTTGGGCGGTTATTCAGGTATTGTAACCGACCATACGATGATTCAATTCCGCATGTTGAATCGCTCTAAAGGGCCTGCTATGTGGTCACCGCGCGCACAAAGTGACCGCAATTTATTCGCTCGAAAATGGCGGATTATGATGGAACAACACCCCAATATTGATTTTTGGCAGGAGATGGTGTCGGGTTTGATTGTTAAAAACGGTCGTGTCGGTGGCATTCGCACGCCTTTGGGCTTAGAAATTGAGTCCAATGCCGTTGTTTTGACCAATGGTACGTTTCTGAACGGCATTATCCATATAGGTGAAAAACAATTTGGTGGTGGACGCATGGGCGAATCCGCAGCAAAAGGTATCACTGAACAATTGGTCGAACTCGGCTTTGAATCGGGTCGTATGAAAACAGGTACGCCACCACGCATTGATGGTCGCAGTCTCAATTACGACCGCATGGAAGTGCAAGACGGCGATGCAGAACCTGCCAAATTCAGTTTCACCAACACGCCCCCCCTCAGTACACAACGCCCTTGTCATATCACGTACACCAATGATAAAGTGCATGAGATACTAAAAACAGGTTTTGAAAAATCGCCTATGTTCACAGGGCGTATTCAAGGCTTAGGTCCCCGTTATTGCCCTTCAATTGAAGATAAAATCAATCGTTTTGCCGATAAAGAACGGCATCAACTGTTCATCGAACCCGAAGGATGGGATACAGTTGAGATTTATATCAATGGTTTTTCATCGTCATTGCCCGAAGATGTGCAGTTCAAAGCCTTGAAACAAATAGCAGGTTTTGAAGATGTCAAAATGTTCCGTCCGGGCTATGCGATTGAGTACGATTATTTTCCACCAACGCAATTAGAGTTGACTTTGGAGACAAAATTGGTCAAAAATCTCTTTTTTGCAGGGCAAATCAATGGTACAACGGGCTACGAAGAGGCAGCTTGTCAGGGCTTGATGGCGGGTATCAATGCCCATTTAGCGATAAATGAGGAAGCCCCTTTTATCCTCAAACGCAGCGATGCCTATATCGGTGTCTTGATTGACGACTTGATTACCAAAGGAACGGAAGAGCCTTACCGCATGTTCACAAGCCGCGCCGAATACCGTATTTTGCTCCGTCAAGACAATGCCGACGTGCGCCTTTCACCCATTGCCGAAAAACTCGGTATGCGCAACATGGATGAACGCATCAGTCGTGTGAATGAAAAAGTAGCGGGCGAGCAAGCGATTATTGATTTTATGAAAGAACTAAGCGTTTCGCCCGACCTCATCAATGGTTATTTGGAAAATATTGGTACGGCGGCTATTGACCAACGGACGAAATTGCATAAGATTTTACTGCGCCCACAAGTGGATACGGGGGGGTTGCGCAAAGCCATTCCACAACTCGATGACTTCTTAAAACAGTACGATGCTGAAATTACTGAGGGGGCTGAAATCACGATGAAATACGAGAGTTATATCGAAAAAGAGCGTGAAATGGCGCATAAAATGAAAAAATTTGAAGAGTTGCACCTGTCTGACAGTATGGATTATCACGCGTTTCCTGCCCTTTCAATGGAGGCGCGCCTGAAATTGACTAAAATTAAGCCGCGTACATTGGGGCAGGCAAGCCGTATTTCAGGCATTTCGCCGTCTGATATTTCTGTTTTATTGATTCACGCAGGGCGTTAAAAGGTGTATCATGTTTAGGAACTTCTAAAGTTTCCTAAACATGATATCCGAACCTCATCGTTTCTAAAACCGACATTGATGACTGTTCTTTTTCAGCCACTTCTCCTTCTCTGCATAATCAGGCATCGCATCGGACACCAATTTCCAAAACCGGTTTGAATGATTCAACTCCACAAGGTGCGCCAATTCGTGAATAATGACATAATCCTGTACATCGTCGGGCGCAAAAAGCAAGCGGCTCGAAAAATTGAGGTTCGTTTTACTTGAACAACTGCCCCAATTCGAATGATTGTACTTGAAATTCACACTTTTTATGGGCTTTTTGAAATATTGAAAATTCAATTCATTCACGCGTCTTGTAAATTCTGCGGCATTATCATTGGCAACACAGCGGCTCAAAAGCGTTGAAATGGCTTTTTGTTGCCCCCCATCAGTATCTGCTGCTGCTAATTTCAGTTCTATCCACCCATTTTTCAACAACTTAGCTGCGTGCGTTTTGCGGTCACCCAAAGTGATTTTTAAAGTATAAATGCGTTTATTGACTTCTAATGTATCGCCGTCACGGTAGGTTTTGGTATCAAAAAATTGAAGCATTTCAGGCTTTTTCGTAGCTCTTTCTATCAAAGCGTTTTTAACAATTGTAATAAGCTGAGCATCTGTCGCTTTATCCACTTTTGGCAACCGAACGATTAATTTTCCACCTTTTGCGAAGGCATAACGCCACGATTGCCGCCGTTCTCTATGAATTTCAACAGGAATGGGCTGGTCGTTGACCGTCCATACGGTGGTTTCTGGCAACGATTTAGCGCGCGTTTTCGGCTTTTGCCCTCCCTCACTGCTCTTCCGTTTTTTAGGCTTTTCATTGCCAAACAATTCATTTAAAAAATTGAGCATTATTTTTTTTATTAGACTTTAGAAACATAAACACTTGATAATCAATATTTTAATTGTTAAAATATTTTCACTTAAAAAACATAACGTAATTATACGTTAAAAAACTAAAAAAATAGTTGCACGTTTAAAAACTATGACGTAATTTTACGTTATAAAACAATTCAAGCTGTAAATATCAATAAATTATGGATAAAAAATTAACGAAAGCCGAAGAGGATATTATGCAAATTCTTTGGCGATTGGAACGCAGTACCGTCAGTGACCTATTGGATGTCATTGAAAACGAATCGGAGGACGGCAAACGACCGCCCCACAGCTCTGTCTCGACGATTGTGCGGATTTTAGAAGACAAAGGTTTTGTCTCCTACAAGGCTTTTGGCAGAACACATGAGTATTTTCCAATTGTCTCAAAAGAGGATTATGGCAAACGTTCGCTTTCGAAATTGGTCAGTGATTATTTTGAAGGGTCGGCGCAAAACCTCGTTTCTTTTTTAGTCAAAGAAGAAAATATGGACACTGATGAGTTGAAAAAATTACTCGATATGCTTGACGGAAAACCCTAATTCCTAATTTTTAATGCCTAACTATCATGCTCACTTACTTCCTACAAGTCAATGTCTGTTGGCTACTATTTTATGGCGTTTATTATGCTTTGTTGAGTAAAGAAACGTTTTTCAAACTCAATCGTATTTGGTTGATTATCAGCTTATTATGTGGTTTAGCGTTGCCTTTTGTGGCAGATTATTTTGCTATAAAAGTGGAAGCAACGCAACTGTTTGCTTTGACATTAGACACTTTTGTGGTGTCTGCAACGGCTTTGCAACGGAATTTGGCTGAGGATACTGAGGGGGTGGTTTTGAAAACGGTTGCGGTGATTTATGGCTTGGGTTGTGCTCTTTTGATGGCTCGATTCGTAACAGGTTTATTTTTAATTTTTAAGATTTTAAAACAAGCAAAAAGAGAAAAACGGAGCGGC
>JAYTUR010000470.1:0-1709 GCA_043744475.1 Saprospiraceae bacterium
GAAATTCCGCCAACACCTGAAGTTTCTGCCCTCGTAGAAGGTTATAAAGGCAAAGCACAGATGGCTGAAGGTGAAGTTTTTGACCCTTCTTTTTCAAATATCGAAGCCAGAACAAAAATGGGCATGGCTGGAACGGTCAAATATGCTTTTTTAAACAAAAAAACGCGTGGCAATACCGTCGTAGCCAATATGACTTTACGCCTTGGTGATGTTCAAAGTCTTCAAAACAAACAAACGGCTGCCTATTTAGCAGGTCGCATGTTGAAAAAAGGGACTCCTAAGCACACTGCTCAACAAATCAATGACGCATTCGACGCTTTGAAAGCTACGGTTAACATATCTGGAAGCCAGAATCAAATAAATGTGTCCATAGAAACCGTGCGGGAAAATTTGCCTCAGACATTGGCACTCGTGAATGAGCTATTGAAAGAGTCAACAATGCCAGAAAAAGAATTTAATGAAATCATTCAACAAGAATTAGCTTCTTGTGAACAACAATTGAGCGACCCGCAATTTTTGGCTCAAAATGCGATGATGAGAACAATGAATCCGTATCCTAAATCTGATGTGCGTTACACCCAAACTTCGCAAGAAGAAATAGAAGCACTTAAATCTGTAAAACTTGAAGATGTCCGTAAATTCTACAAAGAGTTTTATGGCGGTTCAGATGCCACAGCTTCTATCGTTGGTGACTTTGATGAAGATGCCGCAAAGAAGCTGCTTACTGAGGGGGTCGGTTCTTGGAAGTCACCTAAGCCTTTTAGTCGTTTAGTATCCAAATCTTTTGACGTACCAGCTAAGAATGAAGTTGTCAAAACGCCAGATAAAGCCAACGCTTTGTTCTTTGCCGCGCTCAATTTCCCGATGCGCGATGACGACCCGCAATATGCCGCAATGGTACTCGGCAATGCTGTTCTCGGTGGTGGTGCTTTGAGTAGCCGTTTAGCAGATCGCATTCGTCAGAAAGAAGGTATCAGCTATGGTGTTGGTTCTGGATTTCAAGCAAACCCACTTGACAAAGCAGGTATGTTTTATACTTACGCCATTTATGCGCCTGAAAACGTTGAACGTTTAGAAAAAGCATTCAAAGAAGAAGTTGGTAAAATCTTAAAAGATGGTATAACTGAAGAAGAGCTGGCTTCTGCCAAAAAATACATTGCTCAAAATGGATTACTCGGACGTTCAAACGACCGTCAACTGTCTGGCAAACTTAATAGTTATCAATACATCAAAAGAGATATGAAATGGGACGCAGCTTATGAAGATGCTATTTCTAAACTCACTGTTAATGATGTCAATAATGCATTGCGCAAAAACATTGACCCTGCTAAAATCAGTTTATTCAAAGCTGGCGACTTTGATAAAGTAAAAAAACCTTAGTTGGAAAGATAATTTTTAATAGAAAGTTATAGATAATGACGTTTAGCAAGCCTCAAAACTTGCTGAACGTTTTTTTTTATTTTAGATAGAACAAGGCAAAAACACAATATTGCACAACACAAAATAAATACGACACCTCATAAAACAGATACAACACAACGCAACAGACAGAAGGCTTTTCATTTTTTAAATATTGCAAAACAAAAAATAAATATGACACATCAAAAAATAATTAGAGTACAACAAAATTAAAATATCGTCATACAAAAAATAAATAGAGTACATCCATTCGCACAAAAAGCACATGTATCCTCCTATAAGCCAGCCTA
>JAYTUR010000471.1:0-6534 GCA_043744475.1 Saprospiraceae bacterium
TTTTTCAACAGCAGTACAGGACGTTTTGCTTCCGATTTGAATGAAAACATTTTAGGCGGCAACCTCGAATTGAGTAAACAATTCAGTGGCACAAATGTCAAAACTGAGGTTAAAGCAGGTTATTTCTATCAAAATCGCAATAGAAGTTTCTTGGGACGCAGTTTCGTCTATGGCGGTACGCCTTCCGAATTAACTTATAATCCTGCTGATGATTTAGGTCCTAAAAATATAAGTGCAGCTAAATTGTATTTGGTTGAAAAAACCAATAATGACCTCGCCTATTATAATGGTAAATCGAACTTGAATGCGGGTTTTGTTTCTATTGACCAACGCATCAAAGATAAATTGCGCCTCGTTTATGGTGTTCGTTACGAAGATATCAATATCAACGTCAATAACCCAAAAGTAGGTTTCGATATAGCCAATCTTAAAAAAGCTTCATGGTTGCCTTCTGTCAATGCTTCTTACTCTTTGTCAGAAAAAACAATGTTGCGTGCAGACTACTTTACATCTGTCAACCGCCCGGAATTTCGTGAATTAGCTCCTTTTGCTTTCTATGTTTTTGATAAAAATGTTGAAATCAAAGGGAATAAGAACTTACAAATTGCCACTTTGAACAATTTTGACTTGCGTTATGAATTTTATCCGACTGGTGGTCAATTGCTTTCAGCAGGTATTTTCTACAAAACGATTGCTAATCCTGTTGAATTCAGCATTGATATTACGCAACCGTTCACGACTTTCACTTATCAAAATGAAAAGTCGGCTAAGGTTTATGGTTTAGAATTGGAAGCCAAAAAGAACTTGGATTTCATCAGCAAATCAGGTTTCTTTTCTAACACTTCAATTTTCGGCAATTTGTCTTTAATGCAATCGGCTTTGAACTTCAATGCAGGCACACAAGCCAAGCAAGATAGACCTCTGCAAGGACAATCACCTTATATTGCCAACATTGGTTTGGCTTATGACGGCGATGCAAGTGGTTGGTTCGGCAGCTTGGTTTTCAATCGCGTCGGTCGTCGTATCGCTTACGCAGGTGTTGACCCTAAATTTGGTGCAACACGCCAAGACATTTACGAAGCACCTCGCAGTGTGATTGACTTGCAATTCGGTAAAAACATCGGTAAGCTTAATATCAAATTGACCTTAGGTGACTTATTGCACAGCGATTTGATTTTCTATCAAGATGCCAATAACAGCGGAAAATATGAAGTCAGCACGGCTCAAAATGCTGATCGTTTGATGTTCAAATACAATAATGGCTTCACAACCAATTTGAGTTTAGGCTATTCATTTTAACTATACAAAACTTGCGTCAAGTTCGACAACTTGACGCAAGTTTTTTCAAAAAACAATCACTTATACCCCCCTCAGTAAAACGCTCAATTCCTATCGCTTTTTGTCGCTTTTCACCATCATTTGTCTTAACAAATGAGTCACTTCTCACAACTTAACATTTAGATAATATTGGCTTTCAAAGACTTAGAAAGATTGATTTTATCTTTGTGTCATAAATTTATTTAATTTTAAATAGCTAAAAATTCATTTATGATGAACAGAAATTTACACCTTTTAATCGTTCTTGTCTTCGTTTCAACATTCAGTTCGTTGACAGCTCAATCAACTTTCAAACTTCAACAAACGGGCTACGTCGGTGCTTTGAGACCCGAAACAGCCAACGACTGGACAAAAGGTTGGACTAATTTTGACCCTAAAACTGCTGTTTATGCTGATGCAACGGACACAACGACATTAAATGGTATGATCGCATCTTTACCAGTTCAAGGCGAAAAAGACATTCTTTCTGGTGTTACTTTAAAACTTGACTCAACAAAAGTTTATTTGTTGAAAGGTTTTGTTGTCGTTAGGAGCGGTGGTAAATTGCAAATTCCTGCTGGTACAATCATTCGTGCCATTGCAGATTTGAATGCTTCGCCTAAAAACTATGCAACAATTGTTGTTGAACGCGGTGGTCAAATCGAAATCACTGGTACAGCCACAAAACCTGTTGTCATCACTTCTGCTAAAGCCGTAGGTTCACGCGACCGTGGCGATTGGGGTGGTTTGTTGATTGCAGGTAAAGCGAATCACAACCTTTTGAACGGTACTGACAACAACAACGTCCAAATGGAAGGCTTTAATGGTGTTACATTTGACGCTAATTTGGCTAAATTCGGTGGTACTGATGTTGCAGACAATTCTGGCATCATCACCTATTTACGTCTTGAGTTTGGTGGTATTGCCTTTGAAATCAATAAGGAAATTAATGGTTTGACATTGGGAGCAGTGGGTTCTGGTACAACTATCAACCACGTTCAAGTTTCTTATTCTGGTGACGACTCTATCGAATGGTTCGGCGGTTCTGTCAACTCTTCATATCTTATCGCTTGGAAAGGTACGGACGACGACTTCGATACGGACAACGGTTACGCAGGTATCAGTCAATTCGGTATCGGTGTGCGTGACTCTGCTTATTATGACTTGACTTACGCTTTACCTTCTGGTGGTTCAACTTCTGAAGGTTTTGAAAGCGATACAGAAGCCTCAGGTACGGCAGACGTTTCAGCAACAAAAGGCTATACCAACTGCGTATTTTCTAACTTCACAATGGTTGGACCTGTTCCAGTAGGCTCTGATTACGCGAGCTTAAATTCTGTTGCAAAAGCAGCTTTCCGTCGTGGTGCACGCATCAGAAGAAACTCAAGCCAACGCATTGTTAACAGCATTTTCATGGGCTATCGCAATTTCTGTATGATTGATGGTGACAGCTCTGTTCGCAATACCAACTGGCCCGCAGCTTTGTTGACTGTTACGCCAAGTACACCTGTTAGTGTTAAAACACAACAAGTTATGTTTACAAATAACTTGATTGTTAATACCACCACTGCATTTAATACAGTAGGTGACACAACTGCAAATGGTTTAGCAGAAGTGACTCGTGGTACAGGTTCAGCTTTAAAATTAGCAGCTGTTGATGCTTGGTTACGTCAAACAGGACTTTTGGCAAACAAAATCAATCCCGTAGCTTATACTTCAGGAACCGTTCTTGTCAATCCTTCTGCCTATATCGCAGCTCCAGATTTTAGACCAGTTTCTGGTTCTCCTGCTTTGTCGGGTGCAAACTTCACCGACAACCCTATTCTAGTGAACCTCTTCTTATTGAATGGCAGCAATGACATCAAATCAGTTGAGAAATTTGCTCCGATTTATCCGAATCCCATTACCAATGGTACTTTGAACTTCGGTCGCGAAGTTGTATCATTCGGTATCTTCGACATGACAGGTAAATTGATTTTGCACGGTTTCGATACCAACCAAGTCAATATCAACAGCTTGTCAAAAGGGACTTATTTCATTAAATTAGATGGTCAAGTGCAGAAGTTTATTGTTCAATAAACAAAAAGATATTGCGTAAACATTACGTTTATGTTGGTTAAGCCATTCTGTGAGACAGAATGGCTTTTTTTATAGCTGATTTTGCCGGATTTTAGTGATTTTATTGCGGGGGGTAAAAAACACCATCCATGAACTTTACTGCTGCTTAAACATCCGATAAGAAAAAACCGCAGGAATAACAGTCATTAAAAGCACTGTACCCACTAGGAAAAATATAGCAAACTGTGTAGGTATGAATAAACATGAAGTGGATATCAATAAGCCACCACCAAACCACAGTTTTCCTGCCAATTGATGCGTTTTGCGCCAGTTATCTTCGTTTTCGAGTGTCCACGGCAATCGCATACCCACAAAATAATTGGGTTGAAGGCTGTGCATCAAATTACCCATTGCCGCAAAAAACAAGCCCATGAGGACAAACATAAAGCTGCCTGTTTTGCCATACAAGGTTGAATAGACGATGTAAAGAGATAAGCCACTCATGAAAATCAATAGCAGCATCGCTATTTTATTGAAAGTATCTTTTGAGGCTTGTTTGGCACGTTTTGGGTCGATTTTATCAATGTTTTTGATTAAAAAGTAAATACCTAAGCCCACCGTCATCAGTATCACAATCGGTATCAAAGCACTGCTTTTTGAGCCAAACGCATCGGGTGTACCATCAATACCGAAGTGTGTTGGCACACGTTCAGGCAATTCGTTCCAAATAAACGCAGCATAGACAAAAGGCGCACAAACAAGGAAGATAACAGATAATACTTGAACTAAATTACTGATTTTCATTTTTTTATAAATTAAAATATTTAGAAAATTTATTTTTTTAAATCTAACATCCACTTCATAATTTCATCTAAAACAGTCGTATTTAAAGAATAAACCACAAACTGACCGTCTTTTACAGACGATACCAAATTGGCTTGCCGCAACAAATCTAAATGATGCGAAATGGTCGGTTTGCCCACATCAAAGCGGTCGGAAATATCACCTGCCGACATATCACCTTCTTTTAGAATTTCTAAAATGGCGCGTCGTATGGGGTCGTTTAATGCCTTAAAAAGGATGTTCATTTTTATTTAATTTTATATTTCGACAAATATCGAAATATAAAACATAAAAGTCAATAAGGTTGATTCAAAAAGACGACAAATCAAGTGGATATTTCGACGAGTATCGAAATATCACTATTCAATCTTCACATTAACTTAAAATCTGCTTTACAATGCCTTAATACTGAGGGGTTACTTTTGCATCATCTTAGAAGATATTAGTAATTTTTTTTTCATACATACTTGATTGTTGGTTCTCTGGCTTCATCAGAGTCGCTTACATCGGACAACCATTGTAAAGCATTTTTTTCAAAAATATTCATGCTCACCATATTAATTCAGTCTCTGGTTTTCAAAAGTTGCTCGTTTCACATCGTTGATACGAGCTTTTTTATGTCAAAATCCAAAACTTGAAGACTTCGCAGTATAAATGCCACACTTAAAGATTTGATAAACTTCGCTTAACCCTGAATTAAGACTATGGGAAGACCTTTGAAAGAAAATTAAGATATACAACCAATTATTAATGAAAAGAAAATTAGATATAGCAGTCATTTCTGACGTACACCTTGGCACACGCGGTTGCCACGCCAAGGAGCTATTGAATTACCTCAAAAGCATCAAACCTGATACGCTTGTTTTAAATGGCGACATCGTTGATATGTGGCAATTCAAAAAATCGTATTTCCCGAAAGAGCATACCAAAGTCCTCAATCGCATCCTCAAAATGTCGCTTTCTGGTACAAAAGTCTTTTATATCACAGGCAATCATGATGATACACTCCGCAAATTCAGCGATTTACAAATTGGAGATTTTCACCTTTGTGACAGCCTTGTCCTTCAAATTGGTGGTAAAAGGCACTGGTTTTTTCATGGTGATGTGTTCGATACCTCTGTTATTCGGCTACGGTGGTTGGCAAAATTGGGTGGTAAAAGCTATGATATACTCGTTAGACTCAACAAAACGGTCAATCAAATAAGACATTTTTTGGGATATGAAAAAGTTGCTTTTTCTAAAGTCATAAAAATGAGGGTGAAAGAAGCCGTCAAATTTATCAACGATTTTGAGCATCAAGCCATAGAAGCGGGTCGGAGCAAGGGTTTCGATGTTGTTGCCTGTGGTCATGTGCATACGCCACAACAGCGTCGGGAAGGCTCTGTTTTGTACCTCAATTCAGGCGATTGGGTCGAAAATTTGACGGCATTAGAATATAATTTTGGCGAGTGGTTAATCTACCAATATCACGAATTGGATTACGAATTAGTGAATCCAAAGCTCGATATTAAGCTATCGGATATGGATTTAGAAGAGGATTTCCGGCTACAAAACCCCAAAGCGGCTTTTTTGACACAATTTCTAAAAGAAGACAACAGTACTCAATTTCCATTGAGCCAACAACCAGTTTTAAATTTAAAATGACAACACAAAGAGCAACCAAAAACCCCATCAGTAAAATTAACCAAATGGTTTTTCAAGGGGTACACAGCAACAATTTGATTTATAACACCTGTTGGGAAGACCCACATTGTGACCGTCAACTGCTTGAACTTGATGCATCGAGTAAAGTCGTGATGATAACCTCCGCAGGTTGCAATGCCCTTGATTATGCTCTCGATAAACCTGCTGAAATCAATTGTGTGGACATGAATCCGCGTCAAAATGCGTTGTTAGACCTCAAAAAAGCCGTTTTTCAAGGCGGAAGCTCTGATGACTTGTTTCAAATGTTTGGTGAAGGTGTGCATAAAAACGCTTACGATTTTTACAAAACGACTTTGCGCCCCACTTTGCCCGACTATGCTCAAGTCTATTGGGATAAAAACATGTCTTTTTTTATCGGGAAAGGCATTCGGAAGTCGTTTTATTGGCACAGTACATCAGGACTGTTTGCGTGGACTTTTTCTCGTTTTTTGAAATTTCAAAAGAAAAAGCACAAATTGGCAGAACGCCTTTTTGAAGCCCAAAGCCTGGACGAACAACGTGAAATTTATGCGGAATTGGAACATAAACTCTTCAATAACTTCGTAAAATGGACGATGAGCCAACAAATAACGATGACGATGTTGGGTGTGCCCGACAGTCAAAAGCAATTAC
>JAYTUR010000472.1:0-1705 GCA_043744475.1 Saprospiraceae bacterium
GGTGTAAGTGTCCGCAATCATCTGCTGCGAACCATTAAAACCTAAGAGCAGCCAGTTATTTTTATCAAAATTTTGGTCTTTATCAAACATATTCTGCATCACTTTTGTCAAGCCGCAACGGACTTGTGCGGGCGTGACATGTTCGGGCAATTGTTCCATCAAAGCGGTTTGCGCTAAGGCTTGAAAAACAGCCGTTCGGTAGGTGATTGAGCGACCAAAAGCGGGATAAGTGCCTTCAGGTGAAATCATACGCTCTAAAAATTCAGAGTATCTCACCATGCGTTTCACCGCTGTGTCATAGTCCTTTTTGTCTGAAAACTTCTTTTCAGCAGTCACTTTCAAAATATCTACAAGCATCGGATGAATGACAAACGAATTGTAATAATCCATTGAAAAATGCGGTCCATCGCTGTACCAACCATCGCCGACATACCATTCTTGCATTTTCCTTATGGCAACATCAATGCGTACAGGGTCGTATTTTTCACCAATAGACATCAAAAAAGTCTCAATTATGCCTGAAAACAAGAGCCAGTTGTTAAATCCCGCTTTCCTATCGCGCAAAGACATAAACTCCTCGACGAATCGTTTTTTAGTCACTTCGTCCAACGGTTGCCACAAGGCTTGCGATGCGCGCAAAAAGCCATGCGCCATAAAAGCGGCATCTACAATCGGCTGTTGCTCTGTTCTAAAATTCAAATAATCAGGACTTTGTGGGTCAACGCAGCGCGGCAGACCCCTCAGTAAATCGGTGCGTAATTGCTTTCTCATCACGCTTTCTTTGGTGTTATCATCGGGCAAAGCCAGCCACTGGGCAATACCCGACATCGTTCTGCCAATGGCTTCCATATAAGTCACTTTTTGAACTTTCAAACCATAATTAGGCGGCGTTTCAAGGGGCATATTCTTTGTTAAAGTCCCTTCTGCTAAGTTGTGGACAACAGGATAGGCTATTTTGTAGAGTAGATTTGCCCAATACAGTCGGTCATCTGCACCCGAAGACAACGCAACCCGTTTACCCTTCTGCTGTTGTGCCGACGTTGAAATAGGAAAACCCAAACTTGTCAACAGCCCTGTGAGCGACAGGCTTTTTAATATATTGCGGCGTGTGCTGTTCATTTCTAATGTCTTTCGATTGTTGTTCAGTTGAAAAAGCGGTTTTATACTGAGGGGTCGTTTTATTCTGCAAGAAAAGAATTTTTTCTCTTTTAAACATAGTATTTTAAAAGTCGTCGAAGTTGCGAACTTCGACGACTTTGGGCGAGATGTAAACCTTACTTAACCGCTTTAATATTCAGATGTTCAATCTTAGACAACAGCCGCGCACCCCCCTCAGTAAAAACACGGTCGTAATCACTTGTTGGTATTTTTTTGTCTTTGATTTCATAGTTCTCATAGTCTTGAAAAACAATGCCAGCAGCCGTTTGCCTGACGGTTGCTTTTCTGAAACGCGGTCCACCTTCAGAGTAAGCGATGTAATCTATCAAATATGTTTTTTGATTAATCCAATAACAAAACACGTCTTCAAAGTCGTTGCCGCCGCCTGCTTTTTGGAAAGATACTTTTATTTTATATTCTTTTTGACCTCGAACGGTGGCTTCACCTAAATAATTCAATATCACTGCTTTATCGTTCAGTTTATAAGGCAATAACAGGAAATAGGCTTGTGAATTGATGCCTTCGCGATACCTTTTTGCATCTTTTT
>JAYTUR010000473.1:0-1705 GCA_043744475.1 Saprospiraceae bacterium
TGCCTTTATGGTTTGGAATGCCCTTTGAATGGAGTTTTTACGGGATGATAGCTATTGCCGCTTTGCGTTACTTATGGCTGATAATCAATGTTTTACAAAATAATGAGAACAATATTTTTTCCTTAAACATCATCCGTTCCTTTCTCCTTTTGGCTTTGCCTTTAATGGCTTACTCATTTTTAAATGGTTTTGTTACATCATTTACCAGTTGGATTGTCAATTGGTATCACAATGGCGATACGCATATATTTGCAGTGTTTCGTTACGGTGCAAGGGAATTTCCATTGACGCTCGCCCTCATGACAGGACTATCAAACAGCATGATTCCTATAATTGCCAACAACACAGCAGAAGGTTTTGTTGTCTTAAAACGCAAATCAGAAAAACTCTGGCATATCCTTTTTCCAACATCTATTCTTTTGATGTTAACAGCAAAAAACTTCTTTCCAATTGTTTTTAATCCTTTATTTGCTGATAGTGCAGATGTTTTCTGCGTTTTTTTATTGTTGTTAACAAGCCGGGCACTATTCCCACAAGCGATATTATTGGCTTTAAAAGAAACCAAAACGATGTTATGGATTTCCATTATTGAAACCTGCATCATTATTATGCTCAGTTTTTTGTTCTTAAAACCTTTTGATACTGAGGGGGTCGCTTGGGCGTTGGTTTTAGGCTTTTTAGTTGAAAAAATATTAATTATCATTTTTTTAAAAAAGAAGTATCGCATTGATTTTCAAGACTTTACAAACATAAAGTTATATGTTTTCTATAGTTTCTTACTGATTACAAGTTATGTTACTCAATTCTTTTTGGTGTAATGATAGGTTTTAAAACAGTTTCTTCGGAGTATCATTTTAGAATTAAAATAGAGGCATCAAAACTCAAAACGTAAGCCGTTGGTGAGGGTGTAAATCCAATCAGGTACTGACTCAGGTAGGCGAGGGTCGCTGTCATAAGCCGTATTAAAAGTCGTTCTGAATGTCAAATGTTTTGAAATATTAAACAGCAAAGATGCTTCTGAAGAGACGCGTATGTTTTGCCAATCTTTGAAGCGTGGTTGAAAGTATGTCGTATGCACAAACCGTGATTTTTCGCCAAAAGAAATATTGTAGGAAAGGTATCCACTCAACCGATTATCGAGTTGACGTGTCGTCGAATCTTTAAATTGGTTACTCTCAACGAAGTAAGACAAACCTAAATAGTAGCGTTGTTTTTTACCATGTTTTAACTTCAAACGAATGCCCGTACCCATCAATCCACGAAACAAAACCCGTGTTCGTTCATTGTATTGTCCCTGTACAAAAGCCTCATAAACCCAACGTTTAGGTAAATCATAGTTGTAACGCAAGTGCATAAACCCATCGTTCAGGATATTTGCCGACCCATCAGTACGAATCAGATTTGTGCCACTCAACAACAAAATAAAATGCTTGCGATTGATATATTCCAATTGCACATTGGCTTTTGCAGTTATAGACTTCTTGTCGTTTTTATATAAATTAAGCCCTAAATCGCCAAATCCTTTAAATTTTATGCTGTCGCCTAATGCGACACGCTTGTCTTCAATATTGATAATTTGCGCTTGTAGGCTCTGAATTGTGAGAAGAGCGAAGGTTGATATGAATAACTGTTTTAACATTATGACTTGCGCATTATTTGAAAATGAATATTATATGTATTTTAACGTGAGTTCGGAGATATTACT
>JAYTUR010000474.1:0-6525 GCA_043744475.1 Saprospiraceae bacterium
TAGGTGCTTAACCTCGGTAGCAAGTTGTAACAGATTTTCTTCATCGGGGCGTAGTCCCAAAACAAGTTGTAAGTGACAAAGTAGAATTAAGCATTTTCATTAAAGAAACACCTTAAATTTCTTATATGGTAAAAATACAACTATTGTTTTAATCATATAAGGCATATAAGGTATTTAATGTGGTTCTTTTCATAGCTTTCTCATTTATTTCAGTATTAAAATCTTACTTTTTACGTTCAAAATCCAAGTCTTGAAAGTCAAAACTAAAATCGGTTAAAGGTGAAATGGCACTCATTTTTATACCATTTGCTTTGCCTTCAACGTCCAAACTAAAAACCACAAACGCATCAGCGTCCATACTTCTATCCTCCCATTTCACGACAAATGTATTGCCTTTGTAGTACAGCATATCACCCCTCAGTCGGGGCGAGCGTTTTGAGTTAAAACGCATCTTTCCATTATTATTAGAAATGACAATGTCGCCAAACCAAGCATCGGTGTAAGTGCCTGTAAATGAATCAATTGCGACACTATTTTTTGCCATTTTTTGTTGTGCTTCAATTTTTGACCAAATTTCGGAAGTGATTTTTTTAGCTTCAGCGTCGCCTCTTTGTACGCGGTCAACCATTTGTTGCAGCCTGTCCTGTCCCGTTACGCCGAGGTAACTGTCTTTAATGGTGTTGGTAATGGCGTTAAAAGCTGCGCCAGATTGTTGATTTGTCAAGACAATAATGCCCAATTTCATCTCTGGTACGAGCGTAATTTGCGTCACAATACCTGCCAAACCGCCTGTGTGTGAGCATTGTTTCATGCCTTTAACATCGGTAATACCCCAACCTAAGCCATAACTGGCAAAATGGGTATTGTAAGGACCACCACCTCTGGTTTTTATGATGGTTTGAGGCGACCACATATCGTCATGCACGCCTTCGCTGAACAGTTGTTTTTTCGCCCCTTCGCCATATTTGCCGTTGTTCATTTGCATAATCAACCACTTCGATAAGTCAGTGATATTGCTGTAAATGCCACCTGCCGCGTTTGCCGTTTCGCTCCAATCTGTCTTTATCACTTGCACTTTGCCGTCAATCGGCGCGTGGGCGTTGATGATATTGGCTTTGTCTTTCAATCTATAAATTGACGCGGCACTCTTCGTCATACTGAGGGGTTGCATGATGCGTTTTTCGATAAATTCCTCCCAACTCATACCCGATGCGCGGGCAATCACTTCTCCTGCGACGATGTACAAATTGTTGTCATAATCATACTTCGTTCTGAAACTCGATACAGGTTTCAGATAGCGTAAATTGTGGATGATATCGCCCTTTGTAAAATTACTTGAATCGGGCCACATCATCAAATCGCCTGCACCTAAACCAGGTCCACTTCTATGTGTCAATAAATCTGCAACTGTAAATTCTTCTGTGACATAAGGATTATACATTTTAAATTCAGGAATGAAATCCGTCACCTTGCTGTCCCATTGCAATTTACCTTCGTCAATCAGCATACCCAAAGCGGCAGATGTAAACGCTTTGCTGTTTGAGGCAATGCCAACTAAGGTGTTTTCGTCCATCGGTTTTTTTGATTCCAATGACCGAACACCGTAACCTTTGGCAAATATCAGTTTATCATCTTTGATAATACCAACTGAAATGCCTGGCACGTCGAAGGCTTTCAAAACCTTTTCAACTAAGGCATCAATTTGTGGCGGTGTAATGACTTGTGCACTGATGTTTTGCAGTGTCAAACAGCATAAAATGAGGATGATGATTGATGTTCTTTTCATTTTTTGATTGATTTGATTTTATGTAAAACTAATCCTTAAATTTAGGTTTTTCTTTTGTCATACTCGCTTTAAAAGCCTCCATTAGGTCGTTGGAGTAAAACATAGCGGCATTCCAATTAGCCATATATTCCAAACTTTCTGCAACAGAATGGTCTCTTGAAAAAATAATATTTCGCTTTGTGCCACGAATTGAAAGGGGCGATTTTGCGGCAATGGTTTCAGCGATGTTTGTTATTTCTGTCAACATTTGTTCTTTTGTTTCAAAAACACGATTGACTAAGCCGCTTTCTTTGGCTTCGTTTGCTAATAATTTTCGACCTGTATAAGCCAATTCCCTTGTCAAACCATCAGAAATCAGTTTGGGCAGACGTTGTAAAGTGCCTAAATCGGCGACCATGCCTAAGTCAATTTCTTTAATCACAAAATACGCATCTGACGTGCAATAACGCATATCCGTCGTGCAAACAATATCCAACGCACCACCAATGCAGCCGCCATGAATAGCCGATAAAACAGGTTTGGATATCTTCTCACAAGTGGTTAAAATGTCTTGGAAATCAAGCAAAAAATCTCTGAATTTCTCTCTTTTACGCCCTTCACAGTCGTCATTGACAAGGTCTTGGGTGGACATAAGCATGTTCAAATCAATGCCCGCGCTGAAAATTTTGTCACCATTGCCACTCAAAACGATGCAACGCACGTCAGGAGTTTGGTCGCAATATAGTAAGGCTTCGCGCAATTCTTGCCAGGCTTCTTGATGCAAAGAATTGGCTTTTTCGGGTCTATTAATCGTTAAATGAGCGACTTTGTTATGGATATTTAATGTGAAATGGTTTAAATTCATTTTTGATTTTATTTTTAGGTGTTTTATCATCGTTTTACTGAGGGGGTGCATGGTAGTGTCTCAATCAGCCTTTATTTCTCTTCAACTCCAATAAATAATTTTCGGCACGTGCCCAATACGCCATTTCTCTACCTTCTTGGCAGCCATCGTGTTGCCAAAGCTTTTTTGCTTGTTTGCGAATCTCTTGTTCCGATGGTGTTTCATCAATATAATACACACATTCGTTTGTAAAAGGGGAATAGGGCGGAACGCCGAAAAAGTCCTGCCTGCCATAAACAGCTCCAGTAAATCGCAAACAGGTGTCTTTTTGAGGACAATTGCCACCTGAACACATACAAATATCTAAGGGCATTTTATGTTTTTTTAAGTGTTGAGACTAAATGCTTTCTAAAACTACTTTTGTCAAAGTACTTTTTGCATCACCTGTATTTAAGGTCGTATTTGGTTCGAACAACATTACAGACACTTCTTTTTCAGCGACGGGTCTGTGTTCAACTCCTTTTGGCACAATTAAAAACTCACCTTTGTTGATAAAAACAGTTTTATCTCGAAATTCCATATTGAAACTGCCATCAAGAACATAAAACAGTTCATCTTCATCGTCGTGTTTATGCCAAACAAATGCACCTTGAAATTTGACTAATTTAACATGCTGGTTGTTCAATTCACCGACAATTCTTGGATGCCAATGATCAGAAAAGAGCTCCAGTTTTTCAGCAATATTTACTTTTTCCATATTTTTAACATTTTCGAATTATGCGACAAAAAAAAGGCTTTTAGACGGCATTCCATGTATTTCTTTCAAAAAACATAAAATTCAATCTAAAAACCTTAAAAACTAAAAAACTTAAATTTTTACTGAGGGGGTGTTTTGGATATTTATTTGGTTAGACTCTTTTATTAAGCGTATTCTGCGCCTTTGACGTGTTCAAACATCGTTTCGGCATCATCATAAAATTCAACTTCACCTGATTCGACATTGTACATACTGCACACGATACCGATTTCACCTGCTAGAAGCATGTCTTTCAAAATTGGGCTATTTTCGGTAATTTGGTCAGCGACGAGACGGACATTCGTTGTAGCAACAGCATCTGTAAAATCGCCATCACTCAAATTCAAATGTGCGCATGATTTTTTAGTAGCTGCAACGGCTGGTTGAACTTTGTCTAACAAATGCGTCAAATTACCCAATTTTACATTGTTTACAGCGCCTTTGATAGCTCCACATTTGGTATGACCTAAGACGACGATGATTTTAACACCAACGACTTTACAAGCAAATTCCATTGAGCCGAGAATGTCTTGATTCAAAATATTTCCTGCGATACGAACGCTGAAAACATCGCCTAAACCTTGGTCGAAAATCAGTTCGGCAGAGGTGCGGCTGTCAATACAACTCAAAATAACTGCAAAAGGGTGTTGTCCCTCTTTGGTTTCGTTAACCTGTTGCAACAAATTGCGGTTCGCGCGTAAGTTGTTGGTGAACCTATTATTGCCATCTTTTAAGATTTGTAAAGCCGATTGTGGCGTAATTTGATCTTGTAATTCTTTGTTTAATGTGCGCATACGAGATGATTTTTTAGTTGTAAAAGCAAAGGAAAAGAAAATAAATACAAATGTGTAAAGACTGTATTATCAATTATTTATAATCAAAAATATTATAAATATTTTCTTTCACTTTACTTATCCTTTTTGTTAGGAAATGGATAATTATTAAAAAATAAAAACTGAAATTGGGGTCGGTTTGATTTTTCATAAAATTGGTGCAAAAAGCCTATTTCAAGACGCAAAGCGGGGTTTATCACGTAACCTAAGCCGCCATACAAACGGTCTCTATCAAAAATGGGTGATTTTAAATGAGCGAATAATTCATTGTAAGCCGATAAGTAAAATGTTTTTGGTATCATACTGGCATTATTCAACGGTATTTGGGCCGACAGAAAGTAGCGCAGTCTTAACTTAAAAACATCTTCAATAAAGCGTTGCTCAAAACGATACCGATGTGTCAACGACACGCGACCGATTGATTGCCGTGTCATAAATTGTTGATAAATTCGGTGTTCGTTTACAACGCGTTTATTGTTTGTATTGGTTATATAAGGTTCAGAGCGAATAAAACCGTAGCCGAAATGAACAGTATTATTATTTTTTGTGAGATTATAACCGATAGCTGTACGCAACAATAATTGCTCTAAATCACCTGCAAAATTGTAATTTCGGTATTGAATTTCGTTCCAAAACGACCATTTATCGTTGATTTTCTGATTGCCAAAATACATAAACCAATTGCCGACATCTGTTTTTTGAGTAAAAGATGTGGTGTAAATGCCAGCAATAAATAAGAACGTAAAATAATATTTTAACATAAACAAAAATTGTAAAGATGGACGAGTTGTTAAGTGTCATAACTTCCTCGCCTTGATACTCAGATGAAGTGAGCGTTTATTTAGCTACCAATTCCTTCAACAGGTCTTTGGCAGTGCCTTTTGCCCCGTTTGTTAAAGGAATGGTATCCGAATGAACTTGATCGGAATTATGGACGCGATAGGTATCTTTAAAGCCCGTCAACACGAAGTTGATATTGCGTTCTGGCGCATTGATTTTTTGAAATTCTTTAATCAATTCCAAGACATCATAGTCAATATAGATGGTTTTTGACGCATCAATGATAACTTTTGAGTTGTGTGGTAAATGGTCAAGCGTCGATTTAAGGCTTGCTTTATTGAGGAATGAAACTTCTTGCGTCAACTCAATAACAATCACATCGCCTTGGTGGTGTTTGTCTTTATGGAAGAAATAAGGTGCTTTCATGTTACCCCTCAGTATCGCAAAGGTTGCGACGACCATACCGATGCCGACACCCGTCAATAAATCGGTGAAAACAATAGCAACGACGGTGACGATAAAGGGCATAAATTGATATTTACCTGCTGCCCACATCTGCTTGAACAATGACGGCTTTGCCAATTTATAACCGACCACCAACAATACAGCCGCTAAAGCAGACAATGGAATCATATTAATGACCATCGGAATCAAAGCCGCACAAAAAAGGAGCAAAAAACCATGCACAATCGTTGACGTTTTCGTTTGCCCATTTGCCGCAACATTAGCAGAACTGCGAACAATAACCGAAGTAACAGGCAAACCGCCGACCAATCCTGATACGATATTACCAATGCCTTGTGCAAACAGTTCACGATTCGTATTGGTCACGCGACGGTGCGGGTCGAGTTTGTCAACTGCTTCAATACACAACAAAGTTTCGATAGACGCAACCGCGGCGATTGTGACGGCAGCGATATAGACCGCTTTGTTGCTCAATTGGCTAAAATCTGGAAAAGTGAATTGCCCTAAAAATGAATTAACGTCAGTTGCAACAGGCACATTGACCAAATCCACTTGTGGAATGGCTAAAGGTGAGCCTGATGAAACAAAAATTTGATTTAAAATGACCGCTGTAACCACAGCAACCAATGCACTTGGTATCAATTTGAAACGACTCATAAACGGGCGTTCCCACAATATGAGTATGCTTAAACTGATGAGCGCAACAAGTGTTGAACCCCAATGGATATGTTGCGTCATTGTCAACCAAATCTCACTAAATGTGTTTGCGCCATCTGTTTGTTGAAAAGCCATATCCCCCTCAGTATCTTTATCGTAGCCGAGCGCGTGCGGGATCTGTTTCATGATGATAATGATACCAATGGCTGTTAACATCCCTTTGATAACGTTAGATGGGAAATAATTGGCAATGAATCCGGCGCGAATTGCACCCATGATGATTTGTAAAACACCCGCCAAAACTACTGCTAGTAAAAAGGTTTGAAAACTACCTAAGGTTTGAATTTGTACTAAAACAATCGCCGCCAGACCCGCAGCAGGGCCG
>JAYTUR010000475.1:0-6510 GCA_043744475.1 Saprospiraceae bacterium
CCTCGACCAGAGGAATAAGCTAAACGGCAGTGGTTCATTTTATTAATCAAATATTCCCGATTTGGTGCTATTGAACCTTTTAAAAAATGCTCTATCATAAGTCCTGTAATCGGTGCGGCAACATCGTTGCCCCAGTTGCCGTTTTCGACATAAACAGCAACGGCTATTTTAGGGTCGTCAGCGGGTGCAAAACCGATAAAAACCGATGAATCATCGCCATGTGGATTTTGAACCGTTCCTGTTTTACCTGCAATTGTTATACCTGGCACACGGGCATTATCACCCGTTCCGCTTTCAATAACGTGTATCATGCCGCGCACAATCGGGTCAAAATGAATGGCATCTACACCTGTGGCATGTCGCGTAACGAAACGCTCAAAAAGAGCGCGATAGCCATTTTGGGCAGACGTATCTTTATATCCGCGCACTAAATGTGGGGTGATGTACCAACCTCGATTCGCTATGGTAGAGGCAATATTCGCCATTTGAATCGTTGTTAATTGATTTTCACCCTGCCCGATGCCATTGGAGACGAAGTTAGTAGAATACCAAACCTTATCACGTTTGTACAATTTATCATAAAATTTAGGGGTCGGGATGAATCCTGCTCGTTCAGCGGGAAAGTCCAATTCGAGGCGATGTCCTAATCCAAAGTTATATAAGTATTCGTTCAAGGAATCTAAACCAATTCTGGCACTTCGGAAGCCAAAACGGTCAATAATGGCTCGATAAACAGTACAAAAATAAGCATTGCAAGAGTGTTCAATGCCCATAGACAAATTACCAGCATAAGTATGATTGTGGCATTTTGTCAGTCGTTTACCATCATAATAATAACCGCCGTTGCAAGGCACACCGTTGTTTTTGTCCCAAACCCCCATTTGAAGGGCGATAGCACCGATGATTGTTTTATAAATAGAGCCAGGCGGATATTTGGCACTGACGCTCCGGTCGAAAAGAGGATTGAGGGAATCGCGGTACATAGCAGAAATAAAGTCACCTCGTTTTTTAGAGATAACCATATCCGTTGGGTCAAAAGTCGGGGAAGTCACCATTGCTAGGATTTCGCCTGTTTTGGGTTCGATGGCAACGATAGAACCAATTTTATGTTCCATCAGTTTTTCGCCCAAGGTTTGCAATTGGAGGTCAATGGTGGACATTAAATCTCTTCCTTGAATGGCTTGAGAGTCCAATTTACCTTCTTTCCAAGCGCCGACGCGTCGTCCGAGATTATCTTTCATGATAAACTCTACGCCTTTCTTACCCCTCAGTATGGGTTCATAATATTTCTCTAAACCTGTTGTTCCGATATAGTCGCCAGGCTCATAAATGCCCGCGGAGTCTTTTAATACCTTTTCATTCACCTCGCTCAAATAACCAAGGACGTGACCTGCGTTGTGTTGTGGATAACCTCTCACATTCCGAATTTGACGCTCGAAACCTGGGAATTCGATGAGCGACTCTTGAAAACGAGCGTATTGCTCAGGTGTAATCATGGTTAAGAAAGGAAAAGGCAGGCTTTTGTGGAATTTCCCCGACGACCAATTTTTATCGAGATTAAGTTTGAAAGTGGGTGTGTCAATATCTAAAAGGCGGCAAAATTTAGCAGTATCCATCTTTGGATTAACTTGCTTATAGGTCGCAGTCAGGTCAAACATAGCATTGTTGTAAACCATTAATTTGCCATTACGGTCATAGATGACACCTCGAGAAGGGTACAAAACGTTTTTTTCGATAGAAATAGCATCGGCACGCAAACGATAAGTTGAAGAAAGAAGCTGCAATTGAGCCGCTCGCCCTAAAAGCACCACTGCGGCAATGAGGAAAACAGCTATGATGCTGAATTGTCTTTTTTGATTATTGTCTTTAACAGCCATGTCATTAATTGCATAATTCAAGATTTCAAACGCAAAATTATCAGAAATCGTTTATACTGAGGGGGGGATTTGGCATTTTTGAATTGAACTTAGAGGTATTTCATTACTCCGTTGGGTCTAACAAAAAGCTATAAATCATAACCAAGACCATAGAAATGGCATAGCTTGGTATGGTGTAAAATACAATTTTCCGCCAGTAAAAAGGTGTAAATTCTTCAACAGAGAAAAAGAAAAATATATGAATCAACATAAAGATTGCTGCATAGCGTAAGAACCAAATAAAACCCATAGAACGACGTGTCGGGCTTGATTTGTCTTTATAACCGCCTTGTGGTTCAAAAAAACGAATCAAACCAGAACGGATAAAAGCCGTAAAAACACATGTGGCGGCGTGCATCCCAAGCGTATTGAGAAAAACGTCAATGATATACCCATAGATGAAACCGATGACCATCGTCAACCACACAGGGGTTGAAAGGGGTAAAAACATCAAAAAAAGCGGATAAATAAAAATAGAGATATAACTGAAAGGTTGTCCGCCCAGATTTATCTGAGCCAGTACCAACACTTGAAATGCTAGAAGAAAAATACCACGAACGAAGTTTCTTAATATTAAAGTGTTACTCATTTTACTTTTTGAACTGATTATACTCTGATAGCATTAGATTATCAACCACGTAAACGTAACGAATATTTGATAAATCATTCCATAATTCAACGTCAATAGCATAAAAACCATTTCTGACTCTGAAGTCAGTAACGCGTCCGATGCGTATTTCGCCAGGAAAGGCATCTGAAAAACCGCTTGTTATGATGGTATCACCCCGTATCAAATCAGCATGTTTGGGTACATTTTCTAATGTCATAAGGCGTGGATTGATGCCATCCCAAACAAGTGAGCCAAAATAACGATTCCTTTTTATCATGGCTGAGATACTGATACGTTTATTTAAAATAGACATAACTTGAGCATAATGGGGTGTCACATTGCGGACGATACCCACAATACCATCGGGACTAATAACTGCCATACCTGCCTTAACACCAATGTCACTACCTCGATTGATAGTCATGTAATTATCATTTCGAGAAATTGAATTACTTGTTACTTCAGCAGCAATATAACTAAATTGTTGTATGACATCTTTTTTTTGTACCGTATCTGGGTGTATTGTTGAGGTATCGAGAGGAAAACGAACGATGCCACGCTCTTGGACAGCAATGTATTTTGAAGCTTCTAACTGTGTACGGAGTTCAGCATTCTCACGAGCAAGGCTATCGGCTACGGCTTGCATAGAAAAGTAATTCCTAATCGTACTTGCATTTTCATAAATATAGCCACTGACGAGATTTGCCGAACTCTGGTAAATCTCGTTTTGCTTCTTGTTATACCTTGCCACCATATTGAGTGAGTAGAATTCAAGAACCAAAAACAATAAAAAATTGCCGTATCGTGACAAAAAATTCATGTGCCTAATGGATAATGAATAATGGAAAATGGATAATGGAAAACTTCCCACTATCCATTTCCCATTATTTCCTTACTTAACCTAAATAATTACCTATTATTTTTTACACACGTTTACGGTCAATGAGGAAAGTAAATTTATGTGTGTTTTTCAAAGCAATACCTGTGCCGCGCACAACAGCTCTCAATGGGTCATTGGCTACTGAAACGGGTAGTTTTGTTTTTGTAGAAATCCGTTTATCGAGGCCCCTCAGTAATGCACCGCCACCAGTGAGGTACAAACCTGTTTTGTAAATATCTGCCGCTAATTCAGGAGGCGTACTTTCAAGGGCTTTCAAAATAGCATCTTCGATTTTGGAAATGGATTTGTCAAGTGCATGAGAAATCTCACTATATCCAACCGTAATTTGCTTCGGGATACCCGTCATCAAGTCACGTCCATTGACCGCATAATCGTCGGGTGCATTGTCAAGTTCTGGCAATGCCGAACCAACATGGATTTTTATTTGCTCTGCGGTACGTTCACCAATGAGAATATTATGTTGGCGTTTCATATAATTAACAATATCCATGGTCAATTCATCACCTGCAATCCGAATTGATTGGTCGCAAACGATACCCGATAAAGCAATGACAGCAATTTCAGTTGTACCACCACCGATGTCAATAATCATATTGCCAACAGGCTCTTCGACATCTAAACCGATACCCAAAGCCGCTGCCATAGGTTCGTGAATCAAGTAGGTTTCTTTTGAATCAACGTGATCAGCAGATTCAAAAACAGCTCGTTTTTCAACTTCTGTAATACCTGAAGGAATACAAATCACCATTTTGAGGTGTGTAAAAAACCTCCGCCGCGCACCTGTCATGCGTATAAACCCTTCAATCATACTTTCAGCCGCTTGAAAGTCGGCGATAACGCCGTCTTTTAAAGGGCGAATCGTTTTGATATTTTCGTGGGTTTTCTCATGCATCAACATGGCTTTTTGACCAACTGCAAGGATGTTACCCGATTTGCGATCAATGGCAACGATTGAAGGCTCATCTACAACAATTTGGTCATCCTGGATGATAAGTGTATTGGCAGTGCCTAAGTCAATGGCTAATTCTTGTGTAAAAAAATTGAAAAATCTCATATATATTATTTTCTCCCTGTTTCTATCTTGTTTATGAAATAATGCTGGTTCATAGAAATTTGAAAATCAGATTTTGAAGAACATAGATTGAATAGTAGCCCTTTAAAGGGTGTTTTAATACCTTGCTTTTTACAGTTTTTCCTTATTTTTTTTCAATTTCTTCGTTACTTTTTCTCAAAAAACGCTGCAAATGAACAAAAAATCATTCATAAAACGAAACATTTTGACTATCCAAAATTTTTAAAACATCAAAACCACTTTTTATTGCAAAAAAATGACCTTGCAACACCTTATAAAAAGCCCTTTTTACCTTTTTTGCAGTTTTAAGTCAACATCTCTATCATCATCTCTAATATCTGTGCCGCAGCTTTCGGTATAATAGTACCTGGTCCGAAAACACCTGCCACGCCACAGTCATATAAATAGGTGTAGTCTGCAGGTGGAATGACACCGCCGACGACAACCATGATGTCGCCTCGTCCCAATTTTTTCAATTCTGCAATCGTTTCAGGCACAAGTGTTTTATGTCCCGCAGCCAGACTCGATATACCTAAGATGTGTACGTCGTTTTCAGCAGCTTGACGCGCGGCTTCTGCTGGCGTTTGGAAAAGAGGACCAATATCCACATCAAAACCCAAATCTGCAAAACTTGTCGCTATGACCTTTGCACCTCTGTCGTGTCCGTCTTGTCCTAACTTCGCAATCATAATGCGTGGACGACGACCTTCGAGTTCCGCAAATTTATCCGTTAGTGCTTGCGCTTTTTTAAAATCATCATTCATTTTATTTTCTTGACTGTAAATAGCTGATACTAAACGTGTTGTCGCTTGAAAACGCCCAAACGACTTTTCCATAGTGTCTGAAATTTCACCCAAAGAAGCCCGTTTTCGAGCACATTCAACGGCGGCTTCCAACAAATTGCCTTCACCTGTCCGAGCCACTTCTTCCAAGTGTTTTAATGCCTCAAATACTGAGGGGTCCCTTTCTGCCTTGATTTTTTGCAGACGCGCAATTTGAGAATCCCTGACCGCAGAATTATCCACTTCTAAAAGGTCAAAAGGCACTTCTTCATCAATTCGGAACATATTGACACCTATGATGGCATCTTTACCCGCATCTATTCGGGCTTGTTTGCGAGCTGCGGCTTCTTCAATCCGCAGTTTTGGTAAGCCTTTTTCAATGGCTTTTGCCATGCCACCCATTTCCTCAACCTCTTGAATCAATGTCCAAGCCCGTTCGGCGAGTTTTTCCGTTAAATATTCCACATAATAAGAGCCGCCCCAAGGGTCTAACGCCTTTGTAATATCCGTTTGTTTTTGAATGAAAAGCTGCGTATCCCTTGCAATTTTAGCTGAAAAATCGGTTGGCAAAGCAATGGCTTCATCAAGTGCATTTGTATGAAGGGACTGCGTACCGCCGAGCGTTGCCGCCATCGCTTCAATGGTTGTCCGAGCAATATTATTAAACGGGTCTTGTTCCGTTAGAGACCAACCCGACGTTTGACAATGCGTCCGCAACGCCATAGATTTACTTATTTTAGGGTCAAATTGCTTCACAATTTTAGCCCAAAGCATCCGCCCTGCCCGCATTTTGGCAATTTCCATGAAATGATTCATGCCAATACCCCAAAAAAATGACAAACGCGGTGCGAACGCATCTATGTCCAAACCGACTTTCAAACCTGCTCGAATGTACTCCAAACCATCCGCTAAGGTATAAGCCAACTCAATATCCGCAGTGCCACCTGCTTCTTGAATATGGTAGCCCGAAATAGAAATCGAATTAAATTTCGGCATGTGTTCCGCCGTATAAGCAAAAATATCAGCGATAATCCGCATCGAAGGTTCGGGTGGATATATATATGTGTTGCGCACCATAAATTCCTTCAAAATATCATTCTGAATCGTGCCGCTTAGTTGTTCAGCCGACACGCCTTGTTCTTCCGCCGCCACAATATAAAAAGCCATGATGGGAATGACCGCCCCGTTCATCGTCATCGAAACCGACATCGTATCGAGTGGAATTTGGT
>JAYTUR010000476.1:0-1696 GCA_043744475.1 Saprospiraceae bacterium
AGGTAAAAAACGGGTACTATTAATACTACTAACAATGCACCACTCAAGCGATTGGCAACGTTTTTTTGTCCTGTTAATATCAAAAAGGATTTTAATTGATTAAAAAGATGGACGGGTACAGCGAACCAATTGGAAAAATATTGAAGAAAAGCAAACCCTAAAAAACGCAATGCTCTTTGTTGTATCAATCCAGCCATAGTGACAAAACTCAAAATATGTATGAACTTGACCAATATGGAATTATGCCAAACGATGAGCAATGCAGCTAATAAAGTGCCGAAAGTAATGATTTTTACTGAGGGGGTCAAAAAGGGTTCTTTGTCGAGTTGCCAGAGGGCTAAGATTATGAAAATGTCGAACAGCAAGATGTTTAAACCTTGTTTTTCATTCCAAAAAAGGAAATTGAAAAGAATTGCACCGATTATGACGGCGACGGGTGAAAAGATGGATTTCTTCATACGAATGACTGATTTAAATTGAATATTTATTGCTTTATAATTTTCAAACTACTTTGAATTTCAAAGTTTAAGTACAAAAAAAATCTATCCCAGATTTTTTAACAAGTTTTCCAATGCTGTCAAGTGGTCGCTGAAGGCTTCACGCCCTAAAACGGTGGCTTGATAGGTGGTCAAGGGCTTTCGCCCAACAAATTGCTTTTTGACTTCGATATAAGTTTCTTTTTCTAATACCTTTATATGACTTGCCAAATTGCCGTCCTCCAATTCTAACATTTCTTTGAAAGTGACAAAAGATACCCAATCATTGACCATCAGGATGGACATAATGCCGAGCCTGATGCGGTTATCGAAGGCTTTATTATTTATTTTTTGTAAAATATCTTTCATTTTTTCAATAAACGTCATGCAAATTTGAATTTGCGTTACAATGAGTTTACCCCCTCAGTATTTTAAGATTAGGTACGCGATTTGACGATGCCGTTACCTTTCATATTTGAAATACATCATCACACCATATATAATGTGTAAGAATCCAAAACCAATGACCCAAAATTCTAGACCAAAACGCAATAAAAACATGGCAATGATGCCTAATGTGATTTCAACTAATCCGAGATAATAGACATCGTGTAAGGTATATTTACTGCCATTGACAAGCGCGAGACCATAAAATACAAGCGTTGGGGGTGCAAGGTAAGCAACCGAACCATTCAACAGCATAGCTAAACAAAACAAGCCGCCTGCACCTAAGGGGATAATCAAGCTTGTCAGCAAACGCCGTGCGGTCGCATCCCAAATGCTTTGTCCTTTGCGATGCGCATTTCGGGTGGTAAATAGAATACCAAGAGAAATGGCTGCCAAAATGGTCAGGCTGCCAACTGAAATAAAGAAATTTGTGTAAAAAATACCCCATTTTGACGCGTTCAAAGCATGGTCATAATATAAATGTGATGGATGGTCGTATTGGAATGGTCGAACGTCAAGATATAAATAGGTGACTGAGGTACCTGCTAATGCACATAAGCCCGCTGCGATGCCTGATAAGCCACTCAAACCTATAAATCGGCTTGAACGCTCCATCAACGAGCGTATTTCTTTCAGGTCATTAAGTTGTTCGTGAGTTGTTGTCATTTCACAATTATTTTAAAAAGTACTTTGTTTTGCAAAGTTATTGCTTTAATTCTATTCACCAAATTTTTTTTATTAGATATGCATTAAAGACTTTAAAAAAGTGCAAT
>JAYTUR010000477.1:0-1696 GCA_043744475.1 Saprospiraceae bacterium
CAATTTATGTGAAAATGGCATTTATATTTGGTCAATGACCCTACAAGTTTTGTTAAATGGTAAAGTTCAAACCAAACAATTGTCAGGCGATGTGACCATTATTAGATAAAATCTTAGAGCTTCTTTATCCCTCAGTTGCTTCGTTCCTCGCAATGATGTAAAGCTATATTTCGCAGGTCAAAGATCCGAAAGATAGTGGGTAGTCGTTTAAAAGACGACACCAACACCGTTCGTTTGTTTGGGTTTTGGTGGGGAGTTTTTGGGTAGAGTGTGCGCCAACGGTTTTTTCTTAGAAAAGTGGCCCCCCTCAGTATAAAGCTATATTTCGCGGGTCGGAGACCCGAAAGATAGTGGGTGGTCGTTTAAAAAACGACACCAGCGCCGTTAGTTTGTTCGGGTTTTGGTGGTTAAAATAATGAACACCATGCGCCAACGGTAAAATGTTTCCCGAATAGATTTTTGTTTGCTTTTTGTAAAAAATATCTAATTTTGTCAAAAATAATAAAATATCCATGCAATTCGTAACATTGAAAATAAAAGAAAGTCGGTATGCACTGTTTTTACAATTCCTCAAAACATTGTCTTATGTGGAGGTCGTTGAACAAGTGCCGAATATTTCACCTAAACCCACCTTCGATTTTTCTGACCTTGCAGGTAAACTGCAATGGAAAGGCGATGCCGTCGAAGAACAACGCCGATTAAGAGATGAATGGTAAATTTCTTTTAGATACCAACGCCGTCATTGCTTTACTAAACGGTCATGCCCCTTTGACTGTTCTTTTGCAATCGGCAACATGGGTCGGTATTACGGTTATAACCGAACTTGAATTTTTATCATTCGATGGTCTATTTGAACAAGATAAACTGCTGTTTGAACAACTCAAAAGCCGTGTCGAAGTCATCAATTTGGATACAAACGATGCTCCTTTGATTCAAGAAATTTGTCAAATTCGGCAAACGTACCGTTTAAAACTGCCTGATGCTATCATCGGTGCGGCGGCTATACAGCATCAAGCAACTTTGCTTTCTAATGATGCCATTTTTGCACGTATCACAACGCTTTCTCTCCAAACTTTTTAAGAGGTCGTAACCAACTACCCCCCTCAGTAAAAAAACAAAAATGCACTCAAACGATACTTCCGTTTGAACGCATTTTTGTTTTTGAAAAGTGCCCCCTGTTGCTTCGTTGCTTGCAATGACTTAAAGCTATATTTCGCGGGTTAAAGACCCGAATGATAGTGGGTGGTCGTTTAAAAAACGATACCATCGCCGTTCGTTTGTTTGGGTTTTGGTGGGGTGTTTTGAGCAGAGTGTGCGCCAGCGGGAATTTAGCACTAAACCAGCTATTTTGCCAAACTATTGTTGATGGCAATTTTTCTTAATCCTCTATCAATTACAATTGTTTTGGAAATACTATCGTGCCAACCTTTGTCGCTAAATAAAAAAGAAAGAGGCTCGAATGGTATAATCCTGCATATAGTTCTTAGAAAAATATCATTTGCTCTGGAACCGTCATCACTTACTACTTTTGTATTTGTTACCAACTTTCCAATAGTAGTTCTGAAGGCACTTTCCATAATCAAATAGTAAAATAGTAGAATTATTAAAAATACTAAACTTGATTGTGATTGACTATCAATTCCAGTGTTAATAAAAAATGGAATATTTAGGACTGTGATAATAAAATTATCAATAA
>JAYTUR010000478.1:0-6495 GCA_043744475.1 Saprospiraceae bacterium
GCTACCCCCTCAGTATCATCAGCGATTTGAGTACTTATGAACAGCAAGTTGCCGTTGATAGTAACAATGCTTTGATTGAAATCAAGAGCCGTATTCCCAATATCGTCCTCGATATTCGGTATGCAACGACGAATAATTTCTTGAAAAAAGTCTTTTATAAAGAAGCGAAAGCGTTTGCCCGTCTGCCCGTCGTCGTCGCTTTGCAAAAGGCACAAGCGGAACTCAATAAACAAGGCATCGGGATTAAGATTTATGATGGCTATCGTCCTTATGCTGTTACTGTTCAGTTTTATGAAAGCTTCCCCGATACGCTTTACGTCGCTTCACCGTGGAAAGGCTCGCGACACAATCGCGGTTGCGCCTTAGATATGACTCTGGTCAACCTCAAAACGGGTAAAGAATTGAAAATGCCCACACCTTACGATAGTTCCATCGAGGCATCGTGGGCAGATGCCCCTGTTAAAAACAAACGAACATTGAAAAACAGAGAATTGATGAAATCCGTTATGGCGAAGTACGGTTTTACCGTTGAACCTTCGGAGTGGTGGCACTATAATTACAACGGTTGGGCGAATTATCCTTTGATGGACATTCCTTTCGAGGTCTTGCAAAAGCGTTAACTTCTCAGCAAGACAAAATTCACTTTGCTTTCTTTAAAACAGCCGTATCAGACGTCCAACTGGGTACAATATAACCGCCTGTATCAAAGCTGGTTTGCGGCATTTTTTGTTGTAAAACGCTTAAATCAGTGGACGAAAGGACAGTTTTAAACAAAAAGACTTGCTTCAATTGACTCAAATTACTGAGGGGGTGCAAACCCGCGCTTGTTATAGGTGTTCCAACCAAATTTAAGTATTTCAAAGTGCTCAAAGACGATAGCGCAGCCAATCCTTTATTGGTAATTGCTGTATTTTCAAGGCTTAAACGGGTCAAATTGGTCATTTTTGCCAATGTTGTCATTCCAGCATCCGTTATTTGCGTATTACCCAATTTCAACCAAACGAGTTGTGGCGCGAACGGCAATAGCAAAGCCAACTCTTTATCGCCTGCCTTTGGAATGGATACAAAATTGGCTTGTAAATATGGACTTTTAGGGGCAACAGGCATCAATAAAATACCTTTTTTCCTTACCGAATCCATCAATTTCTCATCGGCGGGCGCCATGTTTTGAGTGGGAATGAAGGGATTGCCCATTTCAGCAACAGATGTATTGTAGTTGGCAAAAATAGTTTTGACAGCATCGGGTTGTTCGATGTCTTTTAGTTTTTTATCGAACGTCAAACCAGTATTAATCCACCATTTGAGCAACGTAATGTCTTGTTCGGTGGGTTGTGTTTTACCTTTTGGCGGCATGTGGTGTTTGGCTTCCATATCCAATAAAAGGCGTTTAACCATTTCAGAATTATCGGCTTGCCCTGCCACAGCAATCACGCCATTTTCACCACCTTTCAAGAAAGCGGTGGGGTCGTCCATCCTCAATTTGCCTTTTTGTTTGTTATTATTGTGACAACTAAAGCATTTTTCTTTTAAAATAGGCTCAATAATGTCTTTGTAAACGAGGGCTTCTTGAATGTTTTCGGGTAATTTTCTAACAACTTTATCTCCTTTGTTTACTTCGTCTTTCGAAATGAGCTGTAGCATCCATTCATCTGAAAACAAATAGCCTTCGCCATGCGTCAAAGTGCCACCAAAATGACCTGTGACCGACAAACCTACGACTAAGACCAACCACGCACCCATATTTTCCTTTTTATTTGAAAACAATAACAACCACGAAGCAATGGCAACGGCAATACCCAACCATTTATGATAAAAAAGTACCCCCTCAGTATAACCCCCATTTTCTGACAAAAACCAACCTGTGACACAAGCCGCTGTGGCACTCAACGCACCAAAGAATAGCGCAATCGGTATCGTCGCCGACAGATGATGATAGCGTTTTGTCTTTGACAACAACACAAAAACCGCATTGAGCAACAAAATACCAATCGGCAAATGGACAATTAATGGATGGAATTTTCCCATAAAAAACACTTTTAGTTTTTCGTTTGAACACCACGTTTAGTAAACTTTTAAAGTTTACTAAACGTGTGAACATGTTAATGTCATTTATAACGTTCCCTCAATAGCTTCATCATATACACATTGATATCCCACTGATTGGCAAGGGCTTGACGGGTGTAAGGCAGTGTCGGCATATAGTCAGGCGGACCAAATTCAGTCAAAATAGTGACTTGTTTGCCCGCTTTTTTGCGTTGTGCCACGATTTTATCCCACCAATTGAAGTGTGTTTTCACGGCATTTGCCCATTCAGGCGCACGCGGGTCGTTGACTTGCGGACCTTCGGCATGACCGATGCGCGCATGAATATGCCCTGCTCTTGCAATCGCTAAATCAAGCGTTTCTTTTTGGTCTTCTAATAAAGATTCATGGACGCAACACCAGTGCGAGAGGTCGCAAGTGAGTTGTAAATCGGCATTTTTCTCCAAATATTGCCGTGCAATCGGTGCACTGTACATGATGCGCGAGCGATGCGTTTCATGATAAATGCCAATGCCCGTTGCTGCCGATACTTTTTTGGTCACATCAAAAAAGGCTTGACATTGCTCTGCTGTGAAATAATCTTTGCCCGAATGACAATTGATATAAAGCGGTTTTTGAATGGTTTGGGTGGCTGCCGCTTCCACATTTTTAGCAAAAGCCGCTAAATTAGTTTTGAAATCGCTGCTACCCGACCCGCATAGAAAGCCAATATCTAAACCATGTTTTTTCAAAGCGGCGAATAACTCGTCGTGCGCCTTTGCATCCGTGGGCCACCACATTTCGATGCCATCATAGCCTTCGGCTTTAACCTTTTGGCAGAAACTGTCCACGCTGCCATTGTAGCCCCAACTGGTGCCGAGTATTTTTAAGTCCGTACCTCCCTCAGTAAAAATGGGTTTTGCGTAGCTTTCAAGGCTTGTCAAGAGTGTTGTCGCCATAGTTGATAGTAGGAATTTTCGTCTGTTCATTAAAATAATGTTTTATCATTAACACCGATGACGAGGCTCAAAGCCTCGTCGTCGGTTAATATTACTAAGCCACCACTTCTCTAATCACTTTTCCCGCCACATCGGTCAATCGGAATGGACGCCCTTGAAAATGATAAGTCAGTTTTTCGTGGTCGAAGCCCAATTGATTCAAAATGGTTGCTTGAATGTCGAAAACTGATGTTTTACCGTTGATGACAGAATAGCCAATTTCATCTGTTTCGCCATGCGAATATCCTTTTTTGATGCCGCCGCCTGCCATCCACATTGTAAAAGCCTCGGAATGGTGGTCACGACCTTTAAAAGCATTTGGTTTATTTTCGCGATTCTCCAACATAGGCGTTCTGCCGAATTCGCCGCCCCACACGACGAGCGTTTCATCGAGTAAACCCCGTTGTTTTAAGTCTAAAATCAAAGCTGTCACAGCTTTATCCGTTTGACGACACTTGTTGACCAAACCCACATCAATTGAACCGTCTTCCGAAGTGCCGTGTGTATCCCAACCCCAATCATAAAGCTGGACATAGCGAACGCCTTGTTCGACCAATTTGCGTGCTAGTAGTGCATTATTGGCAAAACACGATTTACCGACTTTTGTACCGTACATATCGTGGATATATTGCGGTTCGGACTTAATGTCCATGACTTCTGGCACAGACATTTGCATCTTGAAAGCCATTTCGTATTGGGCAATGCGCGACATGGTTTCGGGGTCTTTGACTTGCTCGAATTGTAAGCGGTTAACTTCGTTTATGGCATCAATGGAAGCCCGTCGCAGGTTGCGGTCAATGCCTTCGGGGTCATTTAAAAACAAGACAGGGTCGCCTTCAGATCGACATTGAACACCTTGAAATACTGAGGGTAGGAATCCGCTGCCCCAAACGCTCTTACCAGCATCGGGGTCTTTGCCACCTGATGTCAAAACGATAAAGCCTGGAAGGTTGGCGTTTTCTGAACCTAAGCCATACGTTACCCATGAACCGATACTCGGACGACCCAATCTTGAACCACCTGTTTGCATCAACAGTTGTGCGGGTGCATGATTGAATTGGTCGGTGTGAACGCCTTTCAAGAAGGTTATTTCGTCCGCAACCGTTTGTAAATGAGGCAAATAGTTAGAAATCCATGCACCACTTTGCCCATGTTGCTTGAATTCGGCTTGTGGCGCAAGCATTTTAGGAACACCTCTTATAAAAGCAAACCGTTTACCTGCTAAAAGCGATTGTGGACAGTCTTGACCGTCCATTTTCAAAAGTTCGGGTTTGAAATCAAACAACTCTAATTGAGACGGCGCACCTGCCATATGGATATAAATGACCGATTTGGCGCGCCCTGCGAAATGCGGCAGACGTGGCGACAAGGGATTAATGGGGTCAATCAGCAATTCATTGCTCGTTGTACTGAGGGGGGGCATTTGGGGGGCAAAACAGCCACCGACAAGGCTACCCAAAGCCATACCGCCCAAACTCAACCCACATTGTTGCAAAAAATGTCGGCGATTGATGTATTTTAAGGCTTCTTGTTGCGCTTCATTGAAAAGCCTTTCGTTGTTCTTGTTCATCATTACTTAAGATTTGTTCACAAACTCATCTAAATTCAAAATAGCGTTCGCCACGATTGCCAAAGCCGCCATTTGAGGCGTTTGTTCTGTCAAAACATTCAGTATTGGTGGCTTTTCTTTATTTTTATGTGATAAAAACTCTTGCAAAGCGGTTGCGTAAAGCCGTTCTAAGACTTGTCGCTTTTCAGGACTAATGGGTTGCCCCATTGCTATTGTATAACCCTTAGAAATTTGTTGAGCAACCCCCTCAGTATTTACACTATTTGCACTATTTCCAACCATTTTTTTAGCCAAAGCGACCGCTGCAACAAGGTAAGTCGAGTCATTTAAATTCACCAGTGCTTGTAAAGGCGTATTCGTCCTAATCCGTCGAGACATACAGACTTCTCTATTCACACCATCAAAGGTGAGCATGGACGGAAACGGACTACTGCGCTTCCAATAGGTGTAAAGGGCACGGCGATATTGCTGATTGCCAAAACTTTGTTTCCATATTGCACCATCATAAGGTGAATTCCAAACGCCATCGGGTTGAAACGGATAAACACTTTTGCCGTACAGAGAATCCAGTAACAAACCACTGACCGCAAGGATTTGATCGCGCATTTGTTCCGCAGACAAACGGACACGGGGCGCACGGGCATAGAGTTTATTCTGCGGGTCTTTGGCTTGCAATGCGGGTGTAATATTGGAAGATTGCTGATAGGTAGCGGACATGACCATTGTTTTGAGCAACGTCTTTGTGCGCCAATTCATACCGTTTATAAAGTCGTAAGCGAGGTAATCCAACAACTCTGGATGTGTGGGTTGAATGCCTTGTGTGCCTAAATCTTCGAGCGTTTCCGCCAATCCAACGCCAAAAAGTTGCTCCCATAAGCGATTAACGTAAGTGCGGGCGGTCAAAGGATTCTTTTTATCGGTCAACCACATCGCTAAACCACGTCGGTCTCGTGGCGCATCTTTTGGAAACGCATTGAGGGAATGTGGCACATCAGGTTGTACCTCTTCGCCATGACTCAACCAATTGCCACGTTCAAAAACGAATGTTTTGCGGTGCATATCATCGGGATTTTCTACGATAACAGGCGTTTTATCTAAGTCTTTGGCGTTGAGTAAAGACCAAAATTGCTTTTCCGCTTCTTCATACCCCGCCAAACCTTTCCCTGGGAAAGTTTGACCGAAGTGCAGCCAATCGAACATCATCCCATTGTCGGTAGCTTGTTTTAAAATGGGGTTGTTGTATGACACATATATATTGTGTACGCCTGTCCGAACGGGCAAATCCGTTTTAGCCACCCTCCAATTGCCGCCCGACGTATCTATCGGAACGGTTTTTAAAACTTGACCCCTCAATGAATCGAGGGTCAGCGTCAACGTGCCGCCATTATTCGAGGATTTGTAAGTAAAAACGAATTGGTTTTTGCCTTGCAAATTGACATTTTGGAATCGTGCCGACCCATTTTGACGTATGGTCAACCATTTTTCATCGGCTAAGGCACTATTGACGAATTCATCGGCGGTCAAAGAGTTATAAGAGGGTTGTAACGTCTTGACAAACTTGTCAACTTCATCTGCCCGTTGCGGCACATTGTTTTTTAGCCAACTATTGAGACTAACATACGTCGCGCTGTCCTGTTTGCGGTACTCGCGGAAGATTGGATAGTCGCCATACGTGTCTTCATCTCTTGTATTATTGAAAAATGCTAAGAATTTATAGTAATCTTCATGCCTAAATGGGTCGTAAGGATGGCTGTGGCACTGAACACACGCAAAAGTCGTCCCCATAATGCCTTGCCAAGTCGTTGCAACTCTGTCCATAACCGCCGCCGTTCTGAATTCCTCGTTGTCCGTTCCGCCTTCGTCGTTTGTCATTGTGTTGCGGTGAAAAGCAGTTGCCAATAGTTG
>JAYTUR010000479.1:0-1694 GCA_043744475.1 Saprospiraceae bacterium
GACTCAATCGGTTAGCTTTACGACACCCATTGATGATATCTTCTAATGCTTCTCTATTCATTCAGATTATCGTTATGCTGATACTTAACCTATACAAGATTCGCTTCAAAAACGTGGGTTCATTGGTCTATTTTTATTAAGAAAATGGTAAATCTGTAACCTTTTACTTCTTTTCTTTCAAAACCTGATTTTCATATTGTACCGATTTCAAAATATCTGACATGTATTCCGTTTCTATTTGTTGAATTTCAAGCAATTTCTGTCCTTGATAATTCATTAAATGGTCTATTTTTTCATGCAACATCCGAATTTCAACTTCTGCTTTTAGGTTTGTTTTGTAATCACTGTGCGCGCAAACGGTCTTTTTCAGATTGTCGGTTTTGACTCATCATAATGATAGGTGCTTGAATCGCCGCCAAACGCGACAAAATTAGGTTTAAAAAGATAAAAGGGTACACGTCAAAATCGTTTTTCACAATCGAATTAACAACCATCTACAATATCAAAAAGAAGAAAAAGGACACAATAAACGTCCAACTACCACCAAATAAGGCGATTTTGTCTGAAAGTCGCTGCCCAAAAGTCAATTCAATCTGCCTTTCATCCAAAAGTTGATTAAATAAAATTTCGTGGTCGGTCAAACTCTTGATGATTTGTTTTCAAGTGCCGTCGTCTTGTCGTTGTCGTTATTGATAAGCTGCTCAATATATTGTTGGCGATATTGATTCAAGCTTTCAATTGAAATATACGCCCCCTCAGTAAAAACGGCAAAATCCCGCTTTATCAAATTAAAAATGGGTTTGCTAATCGCCCTGCCTATCCGAACTTCTTCGGGCTACAACTTTTTTTTGATACATAACATTCGATATTTTCCATGCTGTTGTTGTTTTGATTTAAAGTTATGTTTAAGTCATGCAATTTTAAGTATTTTAAGAGAAGCTATTCCTTTTTTTCCCTTTATTTGTTTCAAAAATGAAGAAATGAATGACTTTCTCAATGAAATAAAGCAACTAAAAAATATCGCCGATCTTGGTTTACTGTATGCCTATGACCCATTCGACCGTGAACGATATACCGAACTGCACGCCATCAGCCTCAAAATGATGAGCCAACTTGCAGATACCCCCCTCAGTAAAATCACCGATTTTTATGCACCTATCACCGACTACCCTACCCCAAAAGTTGATATTCGGGCTTTGATTTTGAATGAAAACAATCAAATTCTACTTGTACAAGAACGTTCTGATGGTCGCTGGTCGTTGCCCGGAGGTTGGGCTGATATTGGTTTGACTCCCCGCGAAGTTGCTGCCAAAGAGGTGCTTGAAGAAACAGGTTTAACCGTCTCGCCTACCCGACTGTTGGCTGTTTTCGACAAAAAATGTCACCCGCATCCGCCACAGGCTTATTACGTCTATAAATTCGTCATCTTTTGCACCTATATTTTAGGTGACTTACGCCCCGCACATGACATACTTGAT
Organism: Saprospiraceae bacterium; assembly: GCA_043744475.1. Lineage (GTDB taxonomy): Bacteria > Bacteroidota > Bacteroidia > Chitinophagales > Saprospiraceae > JAAFJT01. The sequence continues at coordinate 1,479 of JAYTUR010000479.1, forward strand.
GCTCGATACTTCGATATCAACGACTTGCCGTCTCTTTCCGAAAATCGCATTCTAAAATCTCAGATTGAATTGGTCTTTCAAAAAGTTCAAATAAACGATTTTAAAACTTACTTTGATTAAGGTTTTTAGCTAATAAAACGTTGCTGTATGTTGCTGTATGTTGCTGTATGTTGCTGTATGTTGCTGTATGTTGCTGTATGTTGCTGTATGTTGCTG
>JAYTUR010000480.1:0-1693 GCA_043744475.1 Saprospiraceae bacterium
AAAAGTTTTTGGTATCAAATCAAAACTTGAAAAAGACCTTGACACATATCAACCTTTGGTTGACGAAATCAACAGTTTCTATGAAGCGATGCACCCCCTCAGTCATGACGAAGTGCGTAATAAAACCTTAGAATTTAGAGAAAGAATCGCCGATTATCTGTCGGAAATAGATGCTGAAATCGAAAAAGTACGCACCGAAGCCATTGAAACGGAGGCTTTTGACGAAAAAGAAAACCTTTTCAAACACGTTGATACGCTTAGAAAAGAGCGTAATCAGAACTTAGAGGTCATTCTAAAAGAAATCCTTCCTGAAGCCTTTGCGGTTGTGAAACAAACAGCTAAACGATTTTCTGAAAACGAAACGATGGTCGTTACAGCTACGCAACATGACCGTGATTTGGCTGCAAACAGTAAAAAACCAGTTACGATTGAAGGCGATAAAGCGATTTGGAGAAACAGTTGGACGGCAGCAGGTGGCGAAATCGTTTGGAATATGGTGCATTTCGATACCCAATTAATAGGTGGCGCGGTGTTACACGATGGTAAAATTGCGGAAATGGCGACGGGTGAAGGTAAGACTTTGGTGTCAACGCTACCTGCATATTTGAATGGTTTGTCGGGTCAAGGCGTTCATATCGTAACCGTCAACGACTATTTGGCAAGACGTGACGCAGAGTGGAACGCACCGATATATGAATTTTTGTTTTTAACTGTTGACTGCATTGACAAATATCAGCCGCACACGGAGGAACGTCGTCAAGCTTATATGCGCGACATCACTTATGGCACAAACAACGAATTTGGTTTCGATTATTTACGTGATAATATGGTGCATTCACTTGATGAAATGGTACAACGCCCGCATCACTATGCGATGGTGGATGAGGTTGACTCGGTGCTCATTGACGATGCGCGGACACCGCTTATCATTTCAGGTCCGGTCACAGCCGATCAAGATGCACAAGAGTATATGGCATTGAAACCAGAAGTAGAACGTTTGCTCGATGAGCAGAGAAAATTGGCAAATAAGTTCATTATTGAAGCAAAACGGCTATATGCCGAAGGAAAATACGGTACAGACGAAGGTGATGCGGGTATGTCGTTGTTGCGCGCACACAGGGCTTTGCCTAAAAACAGGGCTTTGATTAAGTTCCTTTCGGAAGAAGGTGTGAAGGTTTTGTTACAAAAAACAGAGAATATTTATATGCAGGAGCAATCGAAACGGATGGGTTTGGTGGACGAACCGTTGTTGTTTACGATTGATGAAAAAAACCGCAACGTTGAATTGACCGAACGCGGCGCAGAGTTTATGTCAAAAGCGCATGGTGATCCAAACTTTTTCATTTTGCCTGATATTGCAGAGCGCATGATGCTCATTGGGGCAGACCCCTCAGTATCAAAAGAGGAAAAAACGGAACAAAAAGATAAAGTCGCACAGGATTATTCCATCAAATCACAGCGTTTGCACGGTGTTAATCAGCTTTTGAAGGCTTATACGATGTTTGAAAAAGACACCGAATACATCATTGTTGAAGGTGAAGTAAAAATTGTAGATGAGCAAACGGGTCGTGTGATGGAAGGTCGTCGCTATTCTGACGGCTTGCATCAAGCCTTAGAAGCTAAGGAAAACGTCAAAATTGGTGAAACAACGCAGACTTATGCGACCGTGACGCTTCAAAACTATTTCCGTATG
>JAYTUR010000481.1:0-1691 GCA_043744475.1 Saprospiraceae bacterium
AAGGGTTGAGCTTATTTTTGATAGAAAAATTTCCAATTTTTCTATCAAAAATAAGCTCAACCCAATAGATTTCTTACTCGTACGCCTTTCGAGCAAAGCAAGAAACAGTGCGTGATTGTATCTCCGAACTCACGTTAAAATATTATTTTGAAACAAATTCATTTTATTATGCTTTACATTAAACCAAAATCCGCTTCCCTGCCCCATGCACAGCATGTGCAATATCTGTTACTAAATCGGGGTCTTTCTCCAAAGCATTGCCCACGACTATAACATCAGCACCCGCGCGTGCATTGGCTGCCGCCCGTTCAGGTGTGCGCATACCGCCGCCGACGATGAGGGGAATATTGAGGTTTTGACTGACAGCCGCAATCAAGGCTTCGGGTATAGGGTTTTTCGCACCACTCCCCGCATCTAAATAAATCGTTTTCAAGCCCAACATTTCACCTGCAAGGGCTGTGCAAATGGCTATATCCTCTTTGTTTGAAGGAATCGGATGCGTATTACTGATATAAGAAGCCGTCGTGGGTGCGCCACCGTCAATGAGCATATAGCCCGTCGGCAAAATTTCGAGACCCGAACGTCGCAACATAGGCGCAGCAAGTACGTGTTGACCAATCAATAAATCAGCATTACGTCCTGAAATCAAGGATAACAGTAGAATAGCGTCAGCTTTTTTGTTTATTTGTTGTGGACTACCTGGAAAAAGGATGGCAGGAATGGAACCAATTTCTCGAATAGCATCAAGGCAATAGTCCATCATATCGTTGACGATGAGGCTACCACCGACAAAAAAATAATCCACATCAGCGCGTACAGCGAGTTCTAGAACACGTACTACATTGTTTAGTCGCATCTTATCAGGGTCAATCAGCACAGCCAGTTTTTTGAGTCCGTGTTGCTTTGTTTCCTGTAAAGATTTATAAATTCGTTGTTGAGTCATTCAAGAAATTTGCCCAAAGATAAGGCAGAATCAGATTTTTGTTGTTTGAGAAGCATTTTTTCGGTTTTGAATTGACGATTATTTAAAATATTAGATGAAAAAAGCAATAAAAGCAAGAAAATTAGATTTTTGACCCAATTTTCTACCTTCTGCTTTTTAAGTAAATAGTGTGTTTTTTATTAATCAGCAAGCCAAAAACAGCCAAATGTGGTTTGTTCGTCCGACAAAATTGAGAAATATTTTCAAAAGGCTCGGTTTCTTCATTAGAAATTTCACAAAATACTAAAAAAATAAATCAGAATAATTATTAAATTCCCATTAATTTATCTTAATATTTACGAATATTGTAAATATTTTTAGAATAGATTACAAAATTGATAAAAAATTTGGCAATTTGTTGACAATGCTTTTATCTTTGCACTATCGAAATTGAGAAAGCTCAATGAGAGAATCAAAAAAAAGTGTATAGTGTGAGGTGACGAAACAGGCAGACGTGCCCCCTTGTCTCGGGGGTGGGGAAGACGGGATAAAATTTTGAGCAATCAAAACTAACCGCCTCTTGTAGGTTCGAGTCCTACCCTTACAGCAAATTCAATGATGACCCATCCGTACGAGGAAAGAATAGCCATTATCGAATAACGAGCGTTGACATTGTGAGGTGATGAAATTGGCAGCCATGCCCTCTTGTCTCGGGGGTGGGGAGTACGGGATAAACGAAGAGTAATTGGGGTTGACCACCAGCGCGCGC
>JAYTUR010000482.1:0-1691 GCA_043744475.1 Saprospiraceae bacterium
GCATTGACATTGGCTCCTTTTTCAAAAGAAGCAGGCAGTGCTTCCGCGCTCATGGGTGCTATTCAAATGGGTATTGGTGCATTGGCGGCGGCATTGGTAGGTGTGTTGAGTAATGGTACAAGTTTGCCGATGACAGGTGTTATGGCAGGTTGCGCTTTGTTGGGTTTTGCAATATTTAGTATTGGACGCTCTTTTATTGTACCCGCTGGCAATAGTTCTTCATAAAAAACACTCGCTCGCTCGTCAGCCCCTCCGGAGGCGCAACATACTAGTACAGGCATGTATTTTTTGAAATTGGTGAACGAAAACAGCTTTTTATTCAAACAAATAAAGGTTTTTATTGTCCTATAAGCCCCGCTGGCTTATATTCTTCATCTATCTTAAAATAAAAAATGCAAACACCTTTTGGTCATAAAACCAACGCTTCGATGGTCATTTTGCGCAATGGCACATCTTATCTCTTACTCAAACGCAATAAAGAACCATTTATCGGGTATTATGTACCTGTCGGTGGGAAAGTTGAACCACATGAAAGTCCAATCAATGCCGCTATTAGAGAGACTTTTGAAGAAACGGGTTTAACAATTGACAAACCTAAATTTTGCGGCATTTTGGTCGAGTCATCTCCCGCCAAATACAATTGGACGGTTTTTATTTATTTGGCAGATATTGAAAAAGTGCCACCACCACCCTGCCCTGAAGGCACGCTCGAATGGATTGAACATGATGATATTTTGTCTGTACCAACACCCGAAACAGATTTTCAAGTCTATAAATATGTCGTTGAAGGCAAACCCTTCATGTTCAATGCAGAATATGATGCGAACATCCATTTGCAGAAAATGACAGAAGAGTTTGAGGATATTATTGTGTTTGAAAAACAGCGGTTTTAAACGTTTTTTCGTAAAAGAATGTTAAATTTGAAGCATTTTAAAGCCATACTGTTAAACAAATCCTAAATGCAGAAGATCGTTTTAAACTAAAATAATACCCTGAAGTCTATTCTTGTATGACTTCAATAAACACCCCCTTCCCGATAACATCGGGATTTCGTACCTCAATAGTAAAAATATATTTTTCAACTTATTAAAAACATCAAAAATGAAAAAGATTCTCGTAGCAGCCCTCTTCGTTTGCGGTTTTACAATCGCTTCATACGCACAATCTACGCCTGTCGTCGACAAACGCGAAGAAATCCAAAAAGAACGCATTAAAGACGGTGTGAAAAGTGGTGAATTGAACAAAGCGGAAACAAAACGCTTAGTCAAAAACCAAAGACATATCAGACAGGCAGAAGCCAAAGCCAAAGCTGATGGCGTTGTCACGCCCGCAGAACGGGCAAAATTGGATAGAAAACAAGACAAAGCGAGCAAACGCATAGCAAAACAAAAACATGATAATCAAGAAAGAAATTAAAGCCGAAACCTCTTTCGTTTGATTCATGCACAAGAGAGCCATTTTTCGAGGTTAATTCCTTGAAAAATGGCTCGTTTTTATTGGTAAATTTTAGAAAACAGGCAAGAAGGTTCAACTTATTGTCGTTTGTAACAAAGAGATAGATTAAGATTTTAATTATGAAAAATTTCATTCAAAAAATTTGGCAAGTACTGGCAAAATCTTTCAAAGATTTTATAGCCGATGGCGCATTGAAATACAGTGCGTCTTTGTCATATTATACCGTATTTTCGATT
>JAYTUR010000483.1:0-1690 GCA_043744475.1 Saprospiraceae bacterium
GTCTATTTCCTTTTTAATTTCTGCCAAAAACGACACCGAAGCTCGTGACCCAGTTTTTAGTTTGATAAGCCTGGTCTTTCAAGCCTTGATAATTATAACTGCCTTGACTGTCTTTCAAATCGGTCAAAAAACGGGTATCTAAAACCAGCGCAATGGGACCCAATTTGAATTTTAAACCACCACCTGCTTGTAAACCGAGTGTGAGTCGGTCTGTACCGTCCAGACTATTGCTTTTATCCACATCAGTTGACGTGTTACCAATGTTTGACGTGCCTTTTGAGTTGGAATTAATGGCATAAGTAAAGTCAGGACCAACATTGGCGTAAAGTTGCAAGCGTCCTGTTGTATGAAAACGAATCATAATTGGTAAAACCGCATAGTTCGTATAGTTTTTTAGTTCTGATTTCACGGTTACGCCATTCGTTTGAATATTTTGAATGGATTTAAAACCTTTTTGAAGGAAGCCCAATTCTGTTTGAATTGTGATGTATTTAGAGACGTTAAATCCAACAGGTAGAGTCAATGCCCAACCTTTGAGGTTATCGTTTGTAATGCCTAAAGTGGATAAAGAGTCTTTGTTGAAGGCATAATTAGACACGTTTCTGCCGATGCGAAAACCGATGTTTTGACCATAAACAAATATGTTGAGCAATAAAAATGCAACTAAAATGATTGTTTTTTTCATAATTTCAAGTTTAAGTGGATAATTAGATTTTAATTGTGTGAAAAATTAATGTTAATAATAGCGTGAAGGGTTTTCCTATAAAAACAAAAAATCCTTAAGTATCAGTCACTCACTGTTTCTCGCTACACTCAAAAAGCGTACAAAGGCGTTTTTTTAGGAAAGCCCTTTATGGAGTGATTTTAGAAAATATAAATGCCTATTCGTTTAAATGTTAAGCGATTCAAAAACGAAAAACGAGACCCCTCAGTATTTTTTTCACGTTAAAGAAACCATAAAGAGCAACATATACGTAGTTGAGTATTATTATTGCCTTTTTTTACATAAATTTTATCAATGAAAATAATGAAGTGTTTGAACCTTTTTGCCCCGTTTTTAGGAGTGGCGATTCTGTTTTTTGCGACATCTTGTCATAAAAATAATGTGGTGGATTTACCAACTCTTAATATTGCCGCACCGCTTGCAAATGATAATTTTGCAAGTGGACAAGTGATAACAATCAAAGGGGAGGCGGCTGATGGTGTCAACCTTCATGCGTTAACGATTAAAATAACGGATGATAAGACGGGCGCAGTTTTGTTCTCAAATGAACCTTATGTCCACGATTTAAAAAGCTTTGCTTTTAACGTGACGTGGACGGCTAAGGTTTCTGATTGGACAGATGCAACAGTAACTGTAATAGCCGAAAACCACGACGAGCAACAGGTAATCAAGACGGTAAAAATCAAAATTTGGCTTTGATAATCAATGATTTAGTTAACTCGGTAAAGTGATTCTAAATATCGTCCCTTGTGGTTCGTTGTCTAAAATTTGAATCGTCCCTTTGTGCAGTTTAATAATTTGGGCAACAATATAAAGTCCTAAACCCGTTCCTTTGGTGCGGCGGGTCATTTCACTGCCAATGCGATAAAATCTTTCAACTACTTTTTTCCGTTCATGTGGCGGAATCCCAATGCCGTTGTCGGCAATATCGAACACGAATTGTTGATTTTCAAAACTTTGGCGAAT
>JAYTUR010000484.1:0-6470 GCA_043744475.1 Saprospiraceae bacterium
GCTAATTGCCTCACCTTTTTCGTTGAATACTTTCTTAAGCTCCATGATTGTCGTTTTCGAGTCGAATGATTTAACTTCGAGTGATTTATTAAAGAGGGAGATTTACGGATATGAAAAAATAATGCCGCAAAGGTAAAACGATTAAAGATTTATTTGAGTCAGAGGCTAATAAATTTTCAAATTCTAAGGAAAAGAAGTCGTTTTTATGTTTAACTATTTATATTCATGGCTTTTCGCCTGCTCTCATTGATAAAAATCCCGTCCAAAAGGGTCATACCTAAAAACGAAAAGAGAGACTGCAAACACAGCCTCTCTTTTTTTATAAACACAAAATCAAAGATTACGCACTCGCTTCCGCCTTTTCAGGTTTAGAAGAGAAAGATGCCGATGAAAATTCACGGTTCATCGTTGCAATCGTATCTATACTGATGCTTTTCGGACATTCCGCTTCGCAAGCGCCTATGTTGCTACAAAAACCGAAACCTTCAAAATCATGTTGCGCCATCATGGCTAAAACACGTTTTGCTGCTTCAGGACGACCTTGTGGCAAACGTGCCAAATGCGACACTTTCGCACCCGTAAACAACATCGCAGAACCATTCGGACACGCCGCGACGCACGCACCGCAACCGATACATTCAGAAGCATTCATCGCCTCTGCGGCTTGTTGTTTGCCGATGAGAATCGCATTGCCGTCTTGCGCCTGACCTGTTGCCGCCGAGATATAACCACCCGATTGAATGATGCGGTCAAAAGCGGAACGGTCAATAACCAAATCCTTGATAACAGGAAATGAACGCGCGCGGAAAGGCTCAATGACGATGGTATCGCCATCTTTGTACTCACGCATGTGGAGCTGACAAGTCGTCGTCGCTTTCCAAGGACCATGTGGACGACCGTTGATAACGAGTGAGCAAGTGCCACAAATACCTTCGCGACAGTCGCTTTCAAACGCCACAGGCTCTTCTTTTTTAGCAACGAGTGATTCGTTTAAGACATCGAGCATTTCGAGGAAAGACATGTGTGTATCCACACCGTCAATCGTATAATTGACAAGTTCGCCTTTATATTTGCCGCCTTGCCGCCATATTTTAAGATTTAATTTCATTTTTTATTCAAATTAAGGTTTTAAACTTATTTTTTATTGAGAATACTGAGGGGGTACTAAACACATTTTTACAAACACTTTTCAACAATAAAATTTAAAACAATTTCTGCAAAATCAATTGCTTCCTGTGTTGTTGCTAAATCGGGGACTCAATCTGAATCGGGATATCTAAAACGAACATCTAAACCTTCTAAACCTTTAATTTCTGTTTCAACATCAAAGAAATCGGCATCTGAACTAACACAAAGCCCGAATAATCTGCCTAAATCATGCGATTTAGGAACGGGTTGAAGATTAAAAACGAGGTAGCCTTTGAGTGCTTTTTCGGCACATTGTTGAGCATGATAGACAGATAAATCTTCTAAATTTAACTCTAACATGCCTTTTGCCCCTTTTAAATCCCTATCAGCTTTGAACAGCCATTCTTCGTGTGGATTCATATAATTTAATGCCTTCTTTTTGAATTTTATGTTGAAGGGTAGAAGGATGATCTGCCCGTTTTAAAAAATCAGACTGACTATTCACTAATATATCTTTTGAAAAACCGATATTCCATAAAGCGGCAACACCTTTTCTGAATGAAGTCCATTCTACTTTTTCTTCATCGGATAGTATCACCATAAAATCCAAATCACTATCCTCATTCGGCTCGCCCCAAGCGTAAGAACCGAACAAATAAATAGCAACAGGGTCGTAGGCTTCAACTAAGCGTTTCGTTGCTTCTTGTATTTTATCTTGTGAAATCATTGTCTTAATTATTTATCAATTTTGACAAAAATAAACATTTCTCAAAGAAAATCACACCCCTCAGTATATTATGCATAAACCCGCGTCTGCAACTTAACCTCCTCAAAAACCAAAGGTTCTTTGTTCAGAATGGGGTCAGAAGGGTCGCCACCGAATTCCCATGCGGCTGTGTAGGCGAAATTTTCGTCATCGCGTTTGGCTTCGCCATTGTCTTGCGATTCTTCGCGGAAGTGGCCGCCGCACGATTCATTGCGATTCAAAGCGTCAATGCACATCAACTCGCCCAGTTCGATGAAGTCGGCAACGCGCAAAGCTTTGTCGAGTTCGGGATTGAATTCTGATTGGCTACCGGGGACAAAGACATCACTGTAATATTCCGCACGGAGCTCACGAACCAAACCGATAGCTTTTGTCAAGCCTTCTGCATTACGCGACATACCGCAATATTCCCAAATGATTTTGCCCAAACGACGGTGGAAACTTTCAACCGATTGATTGCCTTTGACGTTCAATAATTGGTCAATACGCGCTTGTGTTGCCGCTTTGGCTTCGGCAAATTCAGGTGTATCCGTTGAGATTTTGCCCGTTCGGATGTCTTTTGATAGGAAATTGCCAATCGTATAAGGCAAAACGAAATAACCATCTGCCAAACCTTGCATCAAAGCCGAAGCACCCAAACGGTTTGCACCGTGGTCGCTGAAATTACATTCACCTGTGGCAAACAAGCCTGGAACAGACGTTTGTAATTCATAATCAACCCAAAGTCCGCCCATGGTGTAGTGAACAGCTGGATAAATACGCATCGGTTGTTTGTAAGGATTTTCGTCCGTAATTTTGGCGTACATATCGAACAAGTTGCCGTAACGTTCCCGCACTTTATCTTCACCTAAACGAGCAATTGACGTCGAAAAATCGAGATAGACCCCTAAGCCTGATTTGCCAACACCTCGCCCGTCATCGCACACATTTTTTGCCGCACGGCTCGCCACGTCACGCGGGACGAGGTTGCCGAAGGCAGGATAAATACGCTCCAAATAGTAATCGCGGTCTTCTTCTTTGATATCGTTCGGGTGTTTTGCACAATCTTCTTTGCGTTTAGGCACCCATATACGACCGTCATTCCGCAAGGACTCAGACATTAAGGTCAATTTTGATTGATAATCGCCCGAAACAGGGATACAAGTCGGGTGGATTTGTGTAAAACACGGATTCGCAAAATAAGCACCACGTCTGTGTGCGCGCCAAGCAGCAGTCACATTACACATCATAGCGTTTGTTGACAAATAGAAAACGTTGCCGTAACCACCTGTTGCTAACACAACGGCGTGCGCTGAAAAACTTTCCAACTCACCCGTCAGTAAATTGCGCGCAATAATGCCACGCGCTTTGCCATCAACTTTAACGACATCAAGCATTTCATGACGATTGTACATTGTGCAAGAACCCGCTTTAATTTGGCGGCTCAATGCTTGATAAGCACCAATCAAAAGCTGTTGTCCCGTTTGACCACGTGCATAAAACGTCCGAGACACCTGCACACCGCCGAAAGAACGATTGTCGAGCAAACCCGAATATTCGCGCGCAAAAGGTACACCTTGCGCCACACACTGGTCAATAATATCGGTTGAAACTTCTGCCAAACGATGCACATTACCTTCGCGTGAGCGGTAGTCACCACCTTTTATGGTATCATAAAAAAGACGATACACAGAGTCCCCATCATTGCGGTAATTTTTCGCTGCATTGATACCGCCTTGTGCCGCAATCGAGTGTGCACGACGCGGTGAATCGTGGAATGTAAACACTTTAACATTGTAGCCCAATTCGCCTAACGAAGCGGCGGCAGAAGCACCCGCCAAACCTGTGCCGACGACGATAACGTCAATCCGCATTTTGTTCGCAGGAGAAACGAGTGGCACATGTCCTTTATAATCTGTCCATTTGTCTTCAATAGCGCCGACTGGAATTTTAGAATCCAATTCGCGGTCGCTTTCTTTTATATTGAGACCATGTACATCAATTGTTTTGATTGCCATTGTCGAAATTTTTATTTAAAAATGAAAAAAAATGTCTTTTATACTGAGGGGGGTATCATTCAAGAAAAATAAGCGATTAAAAAACTATTGATACTTAAAACTAAGCAAAGAGGCGAATAATAAGCCGAATCAAGCTCTCCAAAACGAGTATTTTTTATTTTTTTGAAAAAACCGACGTATTTGAAATCGCCTATTGCTCGAATTAAAAGCACAATTCCTATCGCGCCCAAACTATAAGTTTTAAACAAAACAGGAAAATTGAAATCTAATAGATCCGCTTTTTGTCCAAAAAAAATACTAACAGATAAAAAGATAACAGCAACAGCGATAGTCATTAATGGAGAAGGCTTTAGTGGCATTTTACCATTTGCACCTTCAGGTAAAGCAGCGTTTAATCCACTTTTGCCACCAAAAGCCCAATAAAAATGGATGCCACTAATGACCATAAAAACTAAGCTATTGACGAATCCGAGTATTGTTATCATTTTTTTAAGACTTTTATCGAAAATACTGAGAGGGTTAGCTATTCGTCAAGTAAAAAATAATCGGAATCACTGCAAATCCAAGCGGTACGAGAATCGCATAAGCTTTTCCAAAACTTTTAATAAAAGGAGTATATTTTGGATGATTGACACCCAAAGTCTGGAAAGCCGATTGGAAACCATGCCACAAGTGAAACGCCAAGACCACTTGACCAACGACATAAAGCGCAATCATCAATGGATTTTTGAAAGCCTCAGCAACAAGACCATATAAATCTTTGATGCCTTCGCCATTATTGAAATCTTTATAGACGGTATTTTCAGGCATCCCGCCAAAGTGCATTTGACCCCAAAATTGCGCCATGTGGATGATGAGAAACGCCAAAATCAAAGTACCGAGTACAGCCATATTGCTAGAAGCCCACGTGACACCTGGAGGGCGTGTTGTGGCCGCATAAGTCTGCCCTTTTGCCTTTCGATTGGCAGACCAAAGCGCAAGACCTTGAATGGTGTGAACAACGATGAAAAAGTACAAACCGTACGAAATCATCTTAATGAGTGGAAAATGCGTCATAAAGTACGTGTACTTATTGAACGCTTCGCCGCCGTCGTCGTGCAGAAGCTGGAAATTGCCGAGCAAGTGAACGACGAGGAACAAAATCAAGAACAGCCCCGTCAAACTCATAGTGAGTTTTCGACCGATAGAGGATGTTAGGTAATTCGTTAACCAAGCCATAAGTTTAAAAATTTGGATGAAAAAGTAAAAACTTGTTAATAAATAATCGTTTTTCGTTGAAATGATTGCTTTTTTGACAAAGTATATACAAAACTAGACGTAAACTAGCAGACCACAAAAATCGTTTAATTTTTTCGTAATGAAGCGGGCAATTTAGATTTTTTTTAAATTGGAATAATGTCTCTGCTTGAATGTGTTCAAAGAACATTTTATACTGAGGGGGTTAAACTTTATCATTTGTATCAACGTCAATAGCATGGGCTTCGGCAAACAATGGGTTAGGGTTTCCAACCCAATTTCATTTACGGACGTAGGTGGCAGGGCGGCTTCGATAGTCAATGGCGATTGACACCTTCTTTTGAGTATTTCGATAAAAATTGGCAGTTTGGGGGTACCGCACAAGGTGCTTTTTTTTTTGCAAAACGACTGGCTTAGTCTTGGCATCGAGTTGGGCGGCGGAAAAATTACAGAACCATTGGTTTTTGCTGCACCACAAGTCGGGGGACATATCGGTGCGTTTTCGCTGTGGTTGGGCTGGTGGCAACCTGCCTATTTTAGCAAAGAAAAATCAACAGGTTATTTTAACATTACCCTTACATATAATTGGGACAAAGACGATATGTGAATAGATTTGACCCCTCAGTTAAGTCTGCATTTCAAGTAGAAATGCAGACTTTTTTTTAGCATTAAATTGTGGTTGTTCTTTATAAAAATAGCTAAATTGCCTTCAATATTTTTTTTTTATGATAATTATGAAGTTTGTCTATTTTTGCCCCCCCTCAGTATTTTGCATCATTTTAAATAAAAAAAAAGTTCTAACCAATATTATAATCATCTTAAAAAAAAATACAAGATGCACGAGCAAAGAGCCATTCCAGTTGTTGATTTATCAAAATTTAGAAGCGGTAGCCCGCAAGAACGCCAAGCATTTGTGGAAACACTCGGCAAAGCGTTTCACGAAGTCGGTTTCGTCGGGGTTGTCAATCATGGTATTCCAAAATCGTTGATTGACGATTTTTATACCGAAGCCAAAGCCTTTTTTGCTTTGCCGGTTGATACAAAACGAAAATACGAAGACCCCCAATTGGCGGGTCAACGCGGTTATACCAGCTTTGGAAAAGAGCACGCCAAACACACGCAAGTCGCTGATTTGAAAGAGTTTTTTCAAATTGGGCAGGAAGTCCCTGATGGGCATCCCGACGAGGACTTTTATCCTGATAATATTCATATTGATGAAAAACCATTGTTTACGGCTTTAGGGATTCAACTTTATCAAGCCTTTGAAAATGCGGGTGGTTCATTGTTGCAAGCCATTGGTTTACACCTCAATATAGGTGAACATTATTTTGATAGTAAAATTC
>JAYTUR010000485.1:0-1686 GCA_043744475.1 Saprospiraceae bacterium
CTTGCAAAAAAACAGTGAGTAATCGCAATTTATTTTTACCTCGTACTTATATTGGTTAATCTATTAATAACCAATATAACGCAATAAATAACAAAAAACAAAAATGCGCCTAACACTCGGCTTTTCGCCCTGCCCAAACGACACCTTTATATTCGATGCGATGGTTCACAATCGAATTGATACTGAGGGGCTAAGTTTTGAACTCGTCATGGAAGATGTCGAAGCACTCAATCATCGCGCCTTGCGGCATGAACTCGCTGTTACGAAGTTGAGCTATCACGCCTTTGCTTATCTCGTGGATACCTATGCCCTACTCGAGTCGGGCAGTGCACTCGGCAATGGCGTTGGACCGCTTCTTATTGCAAAGTCGCTTAATACAGAAAATATTATCAATCAATCTGTTGTCGCTATTCCTGGTAAATACACGACGGCTAATTTTCTATTCAGTCTGGCTTATCCCGAAGCACAGAACAAAAAAGAATATGTTTTTAATGACATAGAAGGTGCTGTACTGAGGGGGGATGTTGAGGCTGGCGTTATCATACATGAAAACCGTTTTACCTACCAAAATCATGGTTTGATCAAACTGATGGACTTAGGCGAATTTTGGGAAAAAACGACGAACAAGCCTATTCCTTTGGGTGGCATAGTCGTTCGGCGTGATTTGCCAATTGAGATTCAACAGAAAATGGAAAGAGTGATGCGTAGGAGCGTTCAATATGCTTTTGCAAACCCGATTGCGAGTTATGATTTTGTGGCACAACATGCTCAAGAAATGGATGAAACGGTGCGTCAAAAGCATATTGATTTATATGTCAATGGTTTTACTGAGGGGTTGGGTAATGAAGGCAGAGCAGCCGTCGAAATGCTTTTTGGTATGGCAAATGAACACAGTTTAATGCCACATTACACGTCTAATATTTTTTTAAATTAAAATGATTTATTTTCTGATAAAAATATTTTATTTGAAAACGAAATCCTAAGCAATTGATTTACAATTATTTACAAAAAAAAAAAATGGTTTTTGTTTTTAAACATAAGTTTTATTGCCAAATTAACTTATTGAAACATATTTTGGCACAATAGTTGATAATGTATAATTGTAAGTTTTGGTTAAAGAATTGTAAAATTCGTTTTCGTGAATGCCTCAGCCCCTACGCTAAGGCATTTTTTTATGCCCCTACTTCTCCTTTTGCCTTTCATATTACTACCTTTGACAAAAAAAATGGAAAAAATTAAGCCTGAAAACCTTTGGCAGTTTCTCGACGAACGTGTGTTGATTGATGTGCGGTCTCCTGCTGAATATGCTCATGCGCATTTACCTTCAGCTTTAAGTTTACCGCTTTTTAATGACGTAGAAAGAGCAAAAGTTGGTACGATTTATAAACAAGTGTCGCCCGAAAGTGCATTATTTAAAGGTTTGGATTTTGTGGGGCCAAAAATGTCTGGATTTATCAAAAAAGCTATTAAATGGTCGCCGTCTCGCAAAGTCATTGTGCATTGTTGGCGCGGTGGCAAACGAAGTGGTTCGATGGCTTGGCTTCTGAAATTTGCAGGTTTTGACGTTATGACAATTGAAGGTGGTTACAAAGCCTATCGGCAATATGTGTTACAACAATTTGAAAATCAAGGCATTAAAGCAATAATATTAGGTGGCAAAACAGGCAGTGGTAAAACCCTTATCTT
>JAYTUR010000486.1:0-1683 GCA_043744475.1 Saprospiraceae bacterium
ATTGCGAATTTCAACGTTGCTCAATAACATTTGGTAGCGTCCGATGCCGCGCCGTCCGTTGTCAAGATTACCCGAGACAATCATTTCATCTGTGTCAAAAGGGTAATACATGCTTAAGCGAATGCCATAAGTTCTGTCGCCCATGAGTTCATCATAAACGCCATAAAGGGCATTGGTGGCGTTGGATACGCTCGAAAAGACTTGCGTAATGCTGTATTGTGAAACAGGCTCGACCTCCATAAAGTCTTTGCAACTGTTTGCAGAAAGGGTCATTGTGATGAACAATGCCATTTTAGCTATATTTGAAATTATATTTTTCATTTTATATCACTGATTTAAATAGAATTTAATGATTTTTTTGATTCTATACTGAGGGGGGAAAAAATAGACGTAAAGGATACTTTAAAAGTATCCTTTACGTGTAAGTGGTATTAAAACGAAGCATTGACACCAAAAACAAAGACTCTTGCCCGTGGATATGCCGCAAAATCAACGCTTGGTGTGAGTGGGTCGCTGTTACGCGCTGTTACTTCTGGGTCATATCCTGTGTATTTTGTAAAGACTTTCAAGTTATTAGCCGTTGCATAAATCCGCAATTGTTGCATCCGCAATTTTGAACTTAATAATTTAGGTAAAGTATAGCCCAAAGTGATATTATTGATACGGAGGAAAGAACCGTCTTCAATGTCAGTTGACTTCACAAAATAACGTTGTGCATTGGCAGGAGACCAGATTTTAGCGTTTACATTCAAAGCCGCCAATGCAGTAGGGTCAGTGACAAGAACACCTTTGCTGTCAATATTTGTCCAGCGGTCTTTCATCGTTGCTAAGAGGTTGAGATTCGCAAAGGTACCGTCCGTCCACTCAATTTTATTGGCATTATAAACATCATTGCCATAGACAAAATTGACGAAGATGCTCATATCGAAACCTTTATAAGTGAATTGATTGTTCCAACCACCAATAAACTTAGGTGTTGCGTTGCCAATTACCGTGCGGTCGCCATCAGTTGTAATCACGCCGTCGCCATTGATGTCTTTAATTTTCAGTGACCCTGGACGAATCGCACCTGAGATATTCTGTGAATTTGGTACACCCGTTTTCAAAGTGTAAACTTTCGTAGTTGCATTGTAATCAAAATCTTCAATTTTATACCACCCCTCAGTAACGAAGCCGTACATCAAGCCCACAGGGTCGCCCACACGGACTAAAAAGTCGTCCGCACCGTCAGAGCCTTGCCAACCCGAGTTACGCGTTTGTTGTTTCAAAGGACCGAGACTTTCAACCCGATTCTGGTTGAACGAAATGTTGAAACTTGAATTCCAAGTAAAGTCTTTCTTCCGAACAATATCACCATTCAATTGAATTTCTAAACCTTTATTCGATGTAGAACCCACATTTTGTAACTGCGTTGAATAACCGGAAACAGGCGGTATTGCCACAGCTAAGAGTAAGTCTTTCCCTTTGTTTTGATAAGCATCAATCGTTAATTGAATACGGTTTTCTAAGAAACCCAAGTCCAAACCGATGTTTTGAGACTGCGTACTTTCCCATTTCAAATTAGCATTTGACAAGGCAGAAGGTGCAAAACCGGGCAATACGGTATGATTCAAGGCGGTAAGTGCCGATGATTCATACAATTGAAGATACAAAAGGTCGCCGATACGGTTGTTACCTGCGTTA
>JAYTUR010000487.1:0-6432 GCA_043744475.1 Saprospiraceae bacterium
CATCATGTATGCAATCGTAAAAATAGCCGGTCAACAAGTAAGAGTGACTGAAGGGCAACAGCTTTTCGTCCACCGGTTAGAAACCGAAGCAGGCAACAGTGTAACATTCGACGAAGTATTGTTGATTGACTCTGGCAGTTCTGTAAATATCGGTACGCCGACTGTAGGTGGCGCAACTGTAAAAGCCACTGTAAACGAACATTTGAAAGGCGACAAAGTAATCGTCTTCAAAAAGAAACGCCGTAAAGGGTATCGCGTAAAAAATGGTCACCGCGACGCTTTAACAAGTATCACTATTGATGCTATTTCGGCTTAAATTTGACCTTATTGCTCTTTTTTTTGTGTTAATTTTTAAATTTTAACGAAAAAAACGGCAATTAAAATCATTAACTTTATTTAATAATTTTAACGAAAAAAAGACATGGCACATAAAAAAGGCGCCGGTAGTTCCGATAACGGACGCGACAGTAAAGCCAAATATTTGGGCGTAAAAATGTTCGGCGGACAAGCAGCTATTGCTGGCAATATTTTGATTCGTCAACGTGGCACTAAATTCCACCCTGGTCAAAACGTATATATGGGTAAAGATTTTACTCTACACGCGGCAGTGGCTGGTAAAGTTGGTTTTAAAAAAGGTAAAGATGACAGACGTGTTGTTTTCATCATACCTAACGAAGCGGCAACAGCTTAATTTTTAAAAATTAAATTCTAAAGCAGAAATAAAAAGACGTTAAGATTCAGTATATGAGTCTTAACGTCTTCTTATTTTATGGTTAAATACTAAGGGGGAGGCACGTTTAGGAAATTTTAAAAATTTCCTAAACGTAGTCGCAATATATTGAATTTCAGTCATTTACAATAATGACAAATGACAATACGACTTAATTCATTGAGTTCAACTTCTTTTGAACTTCTTCTACCAATTTGGTTTGTGTTTCAATTTTCACCTTGGTATCAACTTGATTTTTCAGATTGGTTTCAATGTCTGCTTCAGCTTTAGCAATTTTTTTCTTCCAATTTTCAATATCATCGTGTAGATTTTTATTATCTCTTTCAAGGTTGCGTTGCTCTCTTTCGAATTTTTTCAAGGCATCTGTTTGGTCATTCAGTTGCTCTTTTGTTTGCTCGCGTCGCACAGTCAAAGCGAAATCGGTCAGAATTTTTTCTGCTGCCGCATATTTGTCCGTATATTCTTTTGACCCGACATAAGCACCGCCGAGGTCAATCCACACGCCAAGTGTCGTTACGTCATTACTTTCTGTGAATTTTGCGTATAAATCGACGGTATTTGCCCCGCCAATAGTGCCAATGGTTGCATTGTCAGTGAACCATTCGTCTGTTTTGCGGTCTTTTTTAGTGTCTCCTTTATATTGTTTGACGTAATCTTTCCACAACTTTTCGGCAAATTTTGTTGATGTTTTGGGTATGTCAATAGTCAAAGCATTTTTACTACCCTGACTCATAGGTCGCTCACCTTCTCGAACGAGCGAAACGGCAGCAGGCGCAGCAACTGAAGTTTTCTCTTCAACCCCTTTGGGCGTAATTTGAGCGATGGATACTGAGGGGGCTAAAAAAGCCACAAAACAAGCAATTGATAAAATATTTATGATCTTCATAATTGAATTTTTAATGATTTGAAAATATTGTTAAATAATAGATACGAAGCTAAATGACATCTAATAGGCTAAAAAAACATAAAAAAAGGGATAATTAACATTTCATCTATCTTTGAATAGCGAACTTAGCACGACTTTTGGACGTGAAAGAATAAAAACGTAACAGTTATTTTTTCAACCGAGACATTAAGACTATAAAATTACACCTTTTATAACCAAAATTACAACACGATTTAAACTAAAAACGATAAAATGATAGTATGGAGATTTAAACTTCTCATTTGTTTTACTTTTTCCCTAACGCTACTGAGGGGTCAAAACATAGACCGCGCCAATGAACTTTTCAAAAACGGCGGGTATGCCGAGGCGATTCCTATCTATGAAGCCTTCCTTTCCAAAAAGCCTAATAACACGGCAGCTAAAAATAAATTAGCAAATTGTTACCGCATTTTGAGCCAACCCGACAAGGCAGCACCGCTTTTAGCGTCTATTGTTGAAGACGATAATGCCCGTCCCGATGACTTTTTGAACTATGGCGAAACCTTGATGATGTTGGGGCAGTACGATGAAGCGAAATATTATTTTAAACAATATAATAAACTACAACCCGAAAATGAACGCGGGAAACTCCTGCTCGACAATATAGATAAGGTCAAAAAGTTGAAACCACTCTATAAAGATATCGAGGTTTTTTCGTTTTCTCAAAATTCTGACGGCGACGACAATGCGCCTGTAATGTTTCGCAGAGGTATAGCGTTTGCGTCAGACCGTAAGGCGAAGTTTAATATTTTAAAAGAAAAGAATTCAACAACGGGGCGTGATTACGTCACCATTTATTATACAGAACGGAAGGGCGATACCACGTTTACAGAACCGCGCGAATTATCGGCAAAATTGTCTGAAATCAACCGCAATACTTCGAACATTTCCTTTACAGCCGATGGCAAACGGGTTTATTTTTGTCGGAATGGCAGCAAACCGGCTCGTAATGGCACATATAATATGCAGATTTTTACGGCTGAAACGGAAGATGGTTTGTCGTTTAGCAATATCGAAATGTTGCCTTTTTGCACACCTGAAAACAATTATGTCTATCCGGCGGTCTCCCCTGACGGCAAACGCCTATTTTATTCAGCCCAAAGAAGCGATGGTTTTGGCGGTTTGGACATATATGCAGTGACCAAAACGAAGAAAAGTTGGACAAAATCTGAAAATTTAGGCAGAAAGGTCAATACCGCCGCCAATGAAGGCTTTCCATACATGGCAGCCGACGGTAAACTCTATTTTTGCTCAAAAGGGCATCCGAGTTACGGTGGTTACGATATTTTTGTCACACAAGAAGATTCAACGACACATGAATGGCTAACACCTATGAATGTCGGTTCGCCTATCAACAGTCCTTACGATGATATTTCAATTTGTTTTGATAAAGATGGTCTGAATGGCGCGTTTACTTCGATGCGGAGCGGACGTGGCGACGATATTTTTCTTTTCCGAATGGGTGCAAGTTCTTTGCCCGATAATAAGGTTTTTGCTACCAATACGGATGCTCCTAAGGCTCAAAAAGAAACCTTATTAGCAGATTCAAGCAATAAGATGGCTTTTGAACCATCAAAAAATAGCAACAAAAATCAAGAAACACCAACGGAAACGATAAACCGTGATATTGAACCTAAAAGCAATAATACTTCTTTTAGTCCTAAAAAAACAGATAAGGAAGAAGTTTCGAGTTCAAGCAAAAAGTCGAGTAAATCTAAAACACACGATACGGAAAAAGACGAAGATGAAAGCCCCAAAACGTATCTTGACAAAATGCAAAGCCTGCTCGACAATGATAAAATGCGTCCGAATAAATCTTTTCTCGCTGATAATATACGTTACAAAACGCAATCAGAATTGGGTATTTCGCCCGATATGACAGCCGAATTGGACAATTTAGCCGCTTTTTTGAAGAAAAATCGCAAATTAGTCGTCGAAATTTGTGTTCACACTGAGGGAGTCATTGAGACCGATAAAATGGCTAAAGCCATATCAACCAAACGTGCAGAAGAAATTATTGAATATCTCAAATTGCAAGGTATCAAACAAAAACGCTTGATTCCACATGGTTATGGGCGCATTCGTCCGCTTAAAGATTGTGCTAATGGTGGTTGCACACCCGAAGAAGATGCGCTCAATCGGCGGGTGGAGGTGAAGGTGAAAAAATTGTAAACAACATAAAAAATGGTTCAAAAAAGGCATGATTCTAACGGATTATGCCTTTTTAATGCCCATAAAGATTAATTTGATTGTAAAAACTAACTTTGTGAAAACTAACTTTGTGAAAAATTAAGAACTAAAATGTCTTCTCTCTTAATAAAAAACATCCGCTCTCTCGTCGGCGTACACCCCCTCAGTAAATCGAGATTGTGCGGTGGACAAATGTTGGATTTACCAATCATAGAAAATGCTTTTCTTCTTGTTGAAAATCAACGTATTACGCAATTTGGCGCAATGCCTAATTGCCCCGAACGTGCTGATGAAACGATAGACGCGACCGATCGCATTGTGTTACCTGCATGGTGCGACAGCCATACCCATTTGGTTTTTGCAGCTACAAGAGAAGAAGAATTTGAGATGCGGATTCAAGGCATTCCTTACGAAGAAATTGCAGCGCGAGGTGGTGGCATACTCAATTCGGCGCGTCGGTTACAAGCGATGTCCGAAGATGAACTGTTTGAACGCAGCATTTTACGACTCGATGAAGCTCGACTTTTAGGTACAGGCTGCCTTGAAATCAAAAGCGGTTATGGCTTAACCCTTGACAGCGAGTTGAAAATGTTGCGAGTGATTCAGCGATTGAAAGCGGTTTCAGATATTGAAATTAAAGCCTCATTTTTAGGTGCACATGCCGTACCGACAGAATACAAAAACAATCGAAATGCTTATATCTCATTGATAATCAATGACATGTTGCCTAAAATTGCAGATGAAGGTTTAGCGGACTATATAGATATTTTTTGTGAAAAAATCGCTTTTTCAAGCGCAGAAACCGACTGCATTTTGAGTGCCGCTTCAAAGTATGGTTTGAAACCTAAAATCCACACCAACCAATTCAACTCTATGGGCGGCATCGAAACAGCAGTGCGACATAATGCCGTTTCTGTGGATCACCTTGAAGTATTAAACGATGCTGAAATTTCGATATTAAAAAATTCAAAAACGATTGCAACGCTCTTACCAACAGCACCTTTTTTTCTCAACGATAGCCATACGCCACCTGCCCGAAAACTCATTGATGCAGGTGTCACCGTTGCTCTCGCCACCGATTTTAATCCAGGCACGACCCCCTCAGTATCAATGCCGTTTGTGGTCAGTTTGGCGTGCATTCGCTTGCGTATGACACCTGCCGAAGCGATTAATGCGGCAACGTTGAACGGGGCAGCCGCTTTAGAAATGAGCAACGATTTTGGCAGCATAGCAATTGGCAAAATGGGCAATTGTATCATTACAAAACCCGTTCCATCGGTTGCTTATTTGCCTTATGCCTTTGGTTCAAATTGGATAGAAAAAGTGGTTTTGAAGGGTCGAGTACAATAACGGAGGTGAGGTGCAAATAAGATTTAGTAAATTTTCAAAATTTACTAAATCTCTAAAAATCAACTAATTATCATAAATATAAGTCTAAATCAGTGATTAAAAAATTAAAAATGGAAGAACTCAACCGCCCATCGGTTGAGGATTTTAAAGAAGGTGAAAAAACACCTTTGGTCATCGTCTTAGATGATGTACGTTCTGCCCTCAACGTCGGTTCAGCATTCAGAACAGCCGATGCATTTGGTTGCGAGGAGGTTATTTTATGTGGTTTTACGGCACAACCGCCGCATCGAGAAATTATGAAAACCGCTTTGGGCTCCACGGAATCGGTGGCGTGGCGACATTTTTCTGAAACAAAAGAGGCACTGGAAGCCCTGCGTACTGAGGGGTATGTTTTGGTTGCTGTCGAACAAGCAGATGCTTCTATCTTTTTAAATAATATTGATTTTGAAGAGACATCGCATAAAAAATATGCCCTCATTTTTGGCAATGAAGTGGACGGTGTTTCTGAAATGGCGATGAAAATGGCTGATTTTGTCGTAGAAATCCCTCAATTTGGGACAAAACACTCGTTGAATATTGCAGTTTCAGTAGGAATTGTGGCGTGGGAATTTGTAAGGCGGTTGCGATATTGAATCTTGTAAATTCGTAAGGTATCCGATACCTGTGGCTTCGCTTTACTCAAAAAACAACTCCATCGCAATCCTATCTGCCAAAAGTCGTCCTTTATCTGTCAAAAAATATTTTTTCCCATCCGTCGTAACGGTTTGATTTTGAACGAATTCGACGATTTTTTGATTAAAATATTTTAGGAATTTTTGACCAAAACGCTTGCCGATGACTGAGGGGTCACAGCCCCATAAAGTACGCAGCGTTGTCATCACATATTCATTGTAGCGTTGTTTAGGCGTCAATATTTCTTTTGTATAAGGCAATTCATTATTTTGTAATTGCTTGATATAATTAGGGTTATGCGCCACATTCCATTGCCGATTCAAACCATCAAAGGAATGTGCCGAAGGACCTATGCCGAGATAAGGCACGCCGAGCCAATAATTGGAATTGTGGCGCGCAAAATGGTCAGGCTGTGCAAAATTTGAAATTTCGTAGTGCAAATAGCCATTTCGACGCATTTGGTCCATCAAAATCTCAAATTGACGGGCTTGATGCTCGTCCGATACTGAGGGGGTCTTTTTGTTTTTCACAAGGCTGTGCAAAGCCGTCCCTTCCTCCACCGTCA
>JAYTUR010000488.1:0-6427 GCA_043744475.1 Saprospiraceae bacterium
GCGTGGGTCTCTCCGAGTTTTGAATACGAAATCGCTAAACCGTTTTTAAATTCCACATTATTGGGGTAGCTCTGATGGAGTTCTTTGCCTAATTCGGAACGTTGTTCGTAAAAAAACAAAGCCTTATCCAAATTGCCGAGGTCGGCGTGTGTCTTGCCGAGTTTTTCATAAGTAATCGCCAAGCCGTTTTTAAATTCCACATTATTGGGGTAGCTGTCGTAGAGTTGTTTCTCTAACTTAAAATAGTCTTCGTAATATTGCAAAGCCTTGTCCAAATTGCCGAGGTCGGCGTTTGTCTCGCCGAGTTTAGCATATGAAATCGCCAAACCTTTTTTATAATCGGAATTGCTGGGGCTGACTTCAAAAAGTTCTTTAAAAAGGACGTTGCCTTGCTCGTGACACTGCAAAGCTTTAGTCAAATCGCCTAAATCGGAATAAATATCTCCCAACCTTTCAAGACTGGTTCCTACATTAATTTTATCGTCGTTTTTTTCAAAACTAAGTTTGGCTTTTTCAAAAAGAACATGTGCTTCTTTGAGTTGACCCAGAGTTTTGATGACATCACCCTTTTTTAACAAAATTAAACCTTTATCGCTGTCGGGGCTGTTTGCTTGCCATTCATCAAGATAAGATAAGGCGGTTTCAGATTGTCCAATTTCGATGGCATTATCTACAATTTGAGGATAAAGTGTCAGACGGTAAGTGATTTCGGTTTTAGGTGTTTTATTCAAAAGGGTTATAAGGCGATTGAGTTCTGTTTGTTCTATGGCATCTACCATCACATCTGGGACTTTCTTAATTGTATCACCTTGCGTAATAACATCAGACTGTAATTCTGCCATTTGTCTAAGAATAGTATTTTGTTCTTCTGACAAATCTTTCTCTAAATCCAAAATGATGGAACGAAACGACCACAAATCGGGCATTTTTTCCATAATGGTCTTCGCATACAATTCACCCGTAGTGGCAGGTACAAAAACAAAAAGGGCAATGGGGTATTGTGCCAACTTGTCACGGCGTAAGTTGAGTCCTGCTGTGATGTGTCGGCGGCGCAGATTGGCTTTTTCATACTGAGGGGTCTCTTTATTGAAGATGTCCTGCTGTTCTTTTAAAATATCATCGAAGTTTTCAATGAAGAAAAACCCGCTTTCAAGGGCATAATAAGCCCTAACGATGTCTTGATAATCTAATTTTCGCACATCTACTTTTTGGAAAGGACGATTGGGAAAAAGCCTTTTCACATCTTTTTCCAATTCTTGTACAAAAGAAAAGTGGTTGTAACGGACAATCACAAAACGGAAGGCTTCTGTTCGCAACAATTTGAACAGAGGTTTGGTTTGTTCAACGTAGTTATCCAACATGTTGTTTGTATAAAGGCGAGGCTTCAACAATCGGATTGACACGTTTGTAGTTGCCATCGTTGTATTCCAAAATAATGAGTTTTTCTAATAGGTCTTGCCAATCTTCATCAAAGGCAATGGATATTTCTTTGTCGTTGGCATCTTTTAGAATTTTCAATTTTTCTAAATCTTTATTTGAGACATATTGGGCGGTCTCTGCGGCTAATTTATTAATGCCTTTATCAAGGTCTTTCAGGAAAATTTTGTTGTCGTCCTCATCGGCATACATATTGGCGTATTCTAAAACCCTTAAAAGTTCTCTTGGTGAACCACCACCAAATAAAATGGCTTTTCGAACAGTTTCTGGACTGTCAAAAAGGGCGGCATCAATGCGTCTATACACAAAGTCTTCAAAACGTTTAACGGCTTCTTCGATGATGGTATCGTTTTTCTCACGTACTTTGACAAAAGGGAAAGAGACAACGGTGCTGAATGACACCAATCTTTGTCTTTGCGGCAGAAGTTCAACAGGTAAAGTGAAAATGGTATTGACTTTTATTTGTCGGATACGATTCGATTCGTCCAAAATGATTTTTTTGCGAATATCAATGGTCGCTGTTTTTTCTAAACCATCAACGATAAAGAAGATTTCTTGAGCAATCTCTTGTTTTCTTAAAACAATATTGACATGCTCGATGAACTCATTGAATTTTTGGGCAAATTCCGTAAAGTTGGTTTTAAATGTCGTTCTGATTTTATCAGCGTTCTCTTTACTGCCCGATATATTGGCTTTCAATTTAGCTGTAATGCCTAAAAAACTAAATAAACTGGGCGTTTCGGCTTTAACTTCCACTTCTACACCGCCTTCTTTTTTAATCACTTTGTTTACTTCTTTGACGCGCTCACTAAACCACGTGTACATCGAATCAATAATCTCTTTGTCAACCGATAATCCTTTGGCTTCTATCTCTTGAAAAAGCCTTTCCAATTGAAAAATAAGAATATCCATGTATTCCATATCATTTCTATCCAAGCCCGTGTCGAGGTTACAAATGATACACAAAAAGCAGTCTTTATTATTGAGTTTACTGGCAATTTTAGCTAATTCAGAAGTTTTACCAGAACCCCGCATACCCGCTAAAAAAAGGAGGACTTTATTACCTTGATTGATTTCTCTATTGAATATAAAAGTTTTAGGATGCACATTGAGGGTTTTGTAAATCATTCTATCCTCGAAGTCGCCGCGCACGTCTGAAAAGTTTGTATAGAATTCATGGTCGGGCGTAATGGGTACGTCTAATCTTACAGCATTATCAACTTCAACGAGTGATTTTGCTTGTTTATAGAGTTGTAAAGCTGTTGCCATAAGTAGAGATAATTGATGTATTAAAGTCCAAAAGTATGATTTTTCTAAAACTCTTTGCGTGTTTTTATCAAAAAGGTATCCCCTCAGTACAAGAAGGCGAAGAAACGGTCATTGGCGGTGATGATGAGAATGGTTTTCATGGCGTTGTGTTTTAACTGATGGGATAAAAATAGATATAAAAACGTAACAAGGTGTTTTTTTTTGAGGAAAAAGAAGGGCTTTCCTATAAAAGTAAATTTTGCCCTTACAGGGCGATGAAAAATCTTTGCATTAAGGATGCTACCCATATAATGCACCCAAGGGCGCAATAAAACGTGAGTAGAAATGCACCAGAGGTGCTAAATATGGGTAGCAAATACTAACGCCCATTGTTTTTCAGGGCGTAGCCCTAAAACGGTTTTTATAAGAAAACCATTATACCATTTTTTATTAAGGTGCGTCGCACCGTCCCCGATGTTGTTTAAATAGTGAAAAATGGTGTCGGTGCGACGCACCTTAGAAGAAATTGGGATTTGTGACTTTTCTATAAACGGTATCGGTGCTTAGCACCTTCTGTCAGCAACAACTTTAATACAGTAAGATTTTTTTTTAAATAAAGAAACAAAAAATGAAACATTTAAAAACAAGATAAGTATGATATAAAAATGAGAATAACAAAGTCACTACACGGCAACCTGAAAACAATTTTTATTCATGTCTTAAAAAAATAACAAAATGAGACAAGAACATCTTCTGCAACGCGACACCTATCGTGTGATGAATACTTTTTTCAATCAGTATCCCGACATTACGGCATCTACGCCCGACCTCAAAGAAGCGGTCGCTACGTTCCAAGAAAACTTTAAGGCACTCGATGACACCATCTCTGATGCGAAAACGATTAAAACCATTTCGGCAGCAGATAGATTGGCATTGAAAACCAAAATTGCCCAAAATATCCGCAAGGCATTCGACAAAATCATTGTGCAAGCCGTGAAGGATAAAGACAAAGAAGCCAAAGCGGCGTGTAACGTCAGCCTTTCGATGATGGTGCGGGCTTCCGAAGCGGATTTTCTGGACTTAACCGCATCGGCAATGACATTACTCTCGAAAAATACAGCTGTGTTGGACAAAGCTGGTATGAACGGAGCCTTTCGGACAGAATTGTCGCAAGACATCACAGTCTATGACAACATGAAACCCATTATGGAAAGTGAGCGCAAAAAAAGCCGTGTTTTCAGAGGCACTCAAGCGGAAATGTTCGATGAATTGCAAGAATACGTTGACATCGTGCTGCGCGATGCGATTGACGGTGTGAACGATGCGTATCCCAATTTCGTGAAAGAATACAATGCCATGTGCGTTGGCAGAACGCCCACTTCATCGCCTACCAAATTGGTGATTCTGACGGTGGACGAAACCGATAAACCGCTTTCAGTTGTTGACATTGCCCTCATCGAATTAGCTACAACGACAGCCACCAATGAATTGGGCAAACTTGATGTCAAAATGGGCGGGATAAAAACCGTCACCCTCAAAGCCACAAAGACCGGTTTTGTTGAAAAAGAGACGCGTGTGACAAACATAAAACGCGGTCAGACGACAGAAGTATTGGTGAAGATGGAGAAGCGGCAAGAGGTAATCGGATAGTTTTTTTTTTGACGTTATTGATTAGATTTTATAAATGAGAAGCCCGTGTATCTGTTCTGATGTGCGGGTTTTGCTTTTATGGGATAGATTTTGTTTTATACTGAGGGGTGGTTCATTTATTGACCTTGATTGAAGTGAAGTTTATAAATCTTTTATAGATATTTGTCTCTTACATAATACCCATCTAACTTTTCTGGCATCACTTCATTCAAAATGCAAAATGGAAGACAATAAAAGAGGCATTGGTTTAGCCAAGTCAGAAGCACCCGCCTATCAACGGGGTAAAAACTACTTTTTAGGTATTGGCATTGATGCTTATTCGAGACCTTTTAATGCTTTGCGTAATTGTGTCAACGATATCTCTCATGTCCGTGAGGTTTTGCTTGAAATGTATGACTTTGAAGAAGAGAATACCCATATTTTGCTGGATTCAGCTGCTTCTCGCAAAGGGATTATCAAAAAATTGCGCGATATGCTCGATAAAGTGGGCGAGCACGACAGCCTTATCTTTATGTATTCGGGTCATGGGGACAATTTAGACAATACCAATGTCGGTTTTATGATTCCTGCCGATGCCGCCGATGAAGAAGATTTTATCAACCTCAGCGACATTAAAAGCCGTTTGGATGCCGCCAAAGCAAAACACATCTTTGTGATATTCGATGCTTGCTTTTCGGGCTTGCTGTTGACCCAACGCGATGCGCGGGCGCAGAGTTTGCCCGAAAACTTTCCTTCTCGTTATGCGATGACCTCTGGTCGCAACCATCCTGTGGACGATGGGACAGGCGAACACAGCCCTTTTGCGAAGGCTTTGATAGATGAATTGCGTGAAAACGATGACAGTTTGGGGTCAGTCATGTTGGCGCAAAAGATATTGGACAGATTTAGGCGTACAGGCAAAGACGATGACCAATTGCCCGCTTTTGGGCGCATCAGTGCCGACATTGAGTACGAAGGACAGTATTATTTTTACCCTAAAAACTATGAATTGAGTGCCGCACGCGAGCGCACCAAACGCCTTGAAGCAGAACAAGCCCGCCATGTCGCCGAAGAAGCCCTCATCAGTGCGGAACGCGAGCGCAAACGGGCTGAAAAACTCTCACGTGCTGCCAATAATGCGGCGGCTTTCCTGATTGCCAAAGACCAAGACCCGACTATTGCTGTGCAAATGATGCGTTACAACCTGCAACGGCATCCTGATAGTGGCATTTCTTACAGCATGTTTCATCGTTCTGCTACGGATAATACGCCTTTTATGACCAAATTACTGAGGGGTCATAAAGGGAGTATCAAAAAAGTGTGTTATGCACCCGATGGGCAACATTTAGCATCTGCAAGTGAAGATGGTACAATCAAGATATGGTCAACGGCAACGGGTTTGTGTGTAAAAACGTTGTGGTTAGAATTTGGGGGCGTGTTTAGTCTGGCTTTTTTACCCGATGGTCAGCACATTGTTTCGGGTGGCAATGATCGTATGGCACGTCTTTGGTCGTTGGCAACGGAAGAAGTGCTGGAAACAATGCAAAGTTCAAACGACTATATCGAAACTCTCGCTGTATCGCCCGACGGCAACCTTTTGGCAATCAATGGCGCAGAAGGTCATGTAGAAATATGGTCTTTGGCAACCGCCACCCTCGAAAAAACATTGACGGGACATGAAGGGGTTGTCTTGTCTGTTGCTTTTTCGGGCGATAGCCAATATCTGGCAACGGGTGGTGTGGACGGTACGGTTAAATATTGGTCAATGGGAACGGGCATTTGTGAAAAAACATTCTTAGAAAACCAAATTCCGGTCAATGCTGTCGCTTTGTCTGCCGATGGTTCTTGTTTGATGACCGGTAGCGACGATTGCACCGCCAAAAACTGGTCTTTGTCGCAAAATAAGTGCATATTAAGTTATTGGGGACACATCGAAAGGCTTAATGCGGTTGCTGTATCGGACACCGGTTATTGGCTCTTGACAGGAAGCGCAGATAGAACCGCTAAATTGTGGAATGTGCTGCAAAAGGACTGTCTCAAAACATTTATCTGTCAACATGGTGCGGTTCAGTCGGTTGCCTTTTCGCCTGATTTAGAATCTGTTGCCTTAGGT
>JAYTUR010000489.1:0-6394 GCA_043744475.1 Saprospiraceae bacterium
GCAACAACTTGCGAATTTTGAGTAAAAATTCATTTTCTTCATGAGAAATTAGAATTAAATTAAATTAAGAAATAAAGGTTTAAAAGCGCGTAAGTAAAAATATGTATAAGATTTTCTTTATTATTCTATGTAGTAGTTAGTCATTAATAACAATATCGTTAATTGGGCAACCCTCCGCATAACTCAATCTGCTAATATCAAATAACTATATGATTACGATGACAAAGAACTTTTTAATAGAATTGATTTTGTAGGATTTTTTTTGATTTTGTAGGACTTGTATTATACATTCCTTATAATCTGCTATTCTAATCCTTATACAATTCTTCTTTTTTCGATTGAATATTGAAAAGCAAATAATTTTTGCTTTTTTTTTCTTTTTCTTGCAAAGGCAATTTTTACCTTTTGCTTTCAATTGTGTAAGGCTCTAGATAAACTTACAGAATCAAACTTTTAAAAAAAACAAAAACGCGATATTCAACTAAAACATACTTCCTTACTGAGGGGGCAGTAAAACCCTTAATTCAAGCTAAAATCTGGAAACATAAAGAGATGAAATTCTTGACCTACTCAACTGCGTTCAGACATAAATAGTCCTACAACACGACGTTGCACGTAGTTAGTGAATACAATAACACTGAAATAATGTTACGATACTCATCGTCAATGACATTTGCCGAATGGCAGTGTAGATAAAAAACGGAATTGCTGTAAAGCCAAATGAGAGAGTCCGAAAAAAATTATATGTCGGTTTAAGGGAAAGAGCTTTAGTAACTTGCTCCATGTTCACGGGACTGCTTCGCTTGGTAAATTCTGTTTGTTTGATAATGTCAAGTTTTTATCATGCGTTCTATTAACGGTTTTGGTTTAAATATTTTCATAGAAAAATAACGAATCAATTTCGTTGTCCTTGCGGATTTGATAGGACAAAGATATAAACCTATTTGGTTCTACGCAATGCCTTTTTAAATATATTTTAACGAAAAGCAAATAGAATGGACAAAATACCTTTTTTAGGGTATGAATTTAAGGAAATAGACACTCACAAGGTATAAAAATGAAAATTGCAAATATTTTTTTTGAAAAAAAACTTTTTTTTTGACCGATTTAACCTAAGCCAATTAGTGCAAAACTACCTCATCCTCAATTTTTCCAAGTTATTTGTACCAGAGTTTCTATTTTTGCCAAAATATCATTTCAAGAAAAACCTATCCTCAATATATGAAAAGCTTGTTTATTTACTTGGCATTAGTCGCTACTCTGCCGCTTACAGCACAATACCGTTCGTTACCCAAAAATTTCAACACCTTCAACGTAAATGCCTCATTTGGTGGACAGCTACCCGCAGCAGATCTAGCATTGCGTTATGGTAGTAATTTAGGAGTAGGTAGTGGCATTGAATATATCCGCATTCCTTCTGGCTGGTCATACAACCTTTATGTACAATATCTTTTTGGT
Organism: Saprospiraceae bacterium; assembly: GCA_043744475.1. Lineage (GTDB taxonomy): Bacteria > Bacteroidota > Bacteroidia > Chitinophagales > Saprospiraceae > JAAFJT01. The sequence goes on from JAYTUR010000489.1 coordinate 1,459, forward strand.
CAAGATGTAAAAGAAGATGTTTTAGCAAAAATCCGAACCACAGATGGCAATATCATCGGCGAAACAAATGCTTATGCAGATGTCGCCCTTCGCATGAGGGGACTTTATACAGGCGCATCTGTTGCCAAAATTTTTAAACTACACGACAACGGCAATCGTTTCGGCGGCATTCGTCTTGCTTTGGGCGGCGGCTGGTTGAACCATCGTATCCGTATTCAAGACAATACTCAAGGCTCAGTGCCACATCTCGAATCCGCTTATACCAAAGGTTATGACCGCTACTCATCAGGCATCGCTTTGACGCAGTTTGTCGGCTACCAAATGGTCAGTCGTAATCGCACCTTTAATTTTTTTGCAGGACTTGAATTTACTGAAGGGTTCACTCGCAACCGGCGTGGCTTCAATTTCGATACTATGTTACGAGATGACCTCAAACGGCGAGACATATTATATGGTGTCCGCATCGGTTGGTCTATCTCTCTCTTCACAAATGTAAATGCTGATGATATTGAATACTAAAAGTGAATATATTCCTTATTATTAGAATCTAAAGGACAGTTAAAACTATGATTTTTCTTTACAATATTGCTCTACAATTTTACAAAGCTCTTATCCACATAGTCGCTCTTTTCGGAAATGAGAAAGCGCAACTATGGATAAATGGTAGAAAAGACATTTTCAAACACATCCAAAGGGTAATTTCAAATCACCCTATCAATACAGAACAACCACAACCCAAAACAATTTGGATGCACGTCGCCTCGCTCGGCGAATTTGAACAAGGTCGCCCCATTATCGAAAAATTAAAAAAAGAGACCCCTCAGTATAAAATCGTTTTGACCTTCTTTTCACCCTCTGGTTATGAAATCCGTAAAAACTATCCCTTTGTTAACAATGTTTTTTATTTGCCTTTGGATAGTCCCCAAAATGCCCTTCAGTTTTTAGATTTAGTAAAACCCGATTTAGCTATTTTTGTGAAATATGAATTTTGGTATCACTACCTCACGGAATTGCACCGTCGTTCAATCCCTACCCTACTCGTCTCTGCCATTTTTAGAGAAAAACAGTTTTCAAAATTCAATCCTTACACACCTATATTAATATGTGTACTCAAAACATTTCAGCATATTTTCGTTCAAGACACCCCCTCAGTATTTTTACTTCAAAAACAAGGTTTAACGCAAGTCACCTGTGTCGGCGATACACGCATTGACCGCGTTGTGGCTATTGCTCAAGAAGCAACCCAGTTCCCAATTATTGCGCAATTCGTAGGCGAAGCGCCTGTTTTCATCGGTGGCAGCACTTGGCAACCCGATGAAGAAATGATTATTTCTCTATTTTCTGATATAAAATTTAAAGATTGGCGGTTCATTTTTGCACCTCACGATATATCAACTAAAAATATTGACCGATTAGAAAAACTATTGCCCGAAAAAGCCCTTCGTTATTCCAATATCTCAAACACCGAATTTCGAATAATGAATACCGATTCCCGAATTCTGATAATTGACAATGTCGGTATGTTATCTTCGATTTATCGTTACGGGCGTGTGGCGTATATTGGCGGTGGTTTTGGTTTAGGTATTCACAACACCCTTGAACCGATTGCATTTGATTTACCTGTTATTTTTGGATTGAAATATAAAAAGTTCGCAGAGGCTGTTCGTTTAGTTGAAACAGGTGGCGGGTTTACTGTTTCAAATACCCTTGATTTTCAATTCGTTATGAAAAATTTACTTATTGAGAGCAATTACAAGGCAGCATCCAATTCTGCGAAAGAATATGTCTCCAAAAATCAAGGCGCAACAGATAAAATCATAGCATTTATTCCTAGTTTAGACCGCAATGAAAATATAACAAAGCCTTGATTTCAAATTTTTGGAATCGAATCATTTGTAAATTCATCTTCCACCCTTTATCATTCATCATTTCTTTGCTAATTTTGCCAGATGCTCAACTCAACCCAACTTTTTGACAAACTCGCACAAGTCAACGTGCTCATCGTTGGCGATGTCATGATAGACCGTTATTGGCACGGCAAAGTCAACCGCATTTCACCCGAAGCACCCGTTCCTGTTGTCGAATTACGCAACACCGAAGACCGTCTCGGCGGCGCAGCCAATGTCGCATTAAACATCAAAGCGATGGGCGCTACGCCTTATCTTTTCAGCGTAATTGGCTCTGATACTGAGGGGGGTGATTTTTTGAATTTAATGACTAAAAATGATTTGCCAACTGTCGGTATCGTCGCTTCTGACAAGCGGGTGACGACCGTCAAAACACGCATCGTGGCAGGTACACAGCAAATGTTGCGCGTAGATAATGAAATGACAAACGACTTAGATGATGCCTTTCGCCTTGTTTTTTTATCAAAAATCAAAGATTTTTTAGAAAAACAAAATATCAACGTTATTATTTTTCAAGACTACAACAAAGGTGTTTTGTCGCTCGATACCATTCAAGACATCATGTCAGAGGCAGTTAAAAGAGGCATTCCTACGGCAGTTGACCCAAAACGTCATAATTTTTTGAGCTATAAAAATGCAACCCTCTTTAAGCCCAATTTAAAAGAAATACGTGATGCCGTACCGTTTGACATCAAGCCCGAACTCGATTCATTGCAACAAGCAACGGCTTTTTTAAACAATACATTAGCCAATCGCTACACGATGATTACGCTATCGAGTAGAGGTTTATTTTTAGATGATGCTGTCATTGCGAGAAACGAAGCAACTGAGGGGTCTAAAATTTACCCGACACAGCCGCGCCACATTGCTGATGTCAGTGGTGCAGGTGATTCGGTTATCAGCGTTGCGGCTTTATGTCTTGCCATAAATTTGGATAGTGATACCATAGCTCAATTATCGAATTTGGCGGGCAGTCAAGTATGCGAAGTAGCGGGTGTTGTCCCTGTCAATCGTGAGCAACTTAAACAAGAATGGAATAAATTTTGTTAAATTTTGGATTTCTACGAAAATAATCGTAGGGGTTCTGCAACTTTGAACTGTCATATTGCGTCTGTTGATAACAGTCTTAAACATCTTTTTTAAATCAAAATTAAAAATTAAACAGTTATGAAAAAGTTCTTCCTCTTTGCTCTGGCATTTTTGGCAACAACATGTCTTGTCGTCGCACAACAACCTGATGCCAAAAAAGAATCGAAACGCAAAAACTACGACAACGATAACGACAACTGGAACAATTGGGGCGGCGGCGAACGTGTCCGTGGTGAAGGACCTACTATCACAGAAACCCGCGATATTAAAAACTTTAAAGGGTTTTCATCTGGCATCAGTGCCGATATTACTTTGAAACAAACTTCTAATAGCTACAAAGTTATTGTTTCAGGTCAAAAAAACATCCTTTCTTTACTGAAAATGGACGTTGTTGACGGCAATCTGAAAATTGGCTTTCAAAAAGGTTATTCAATCGGTTACAAAGAGGCTTTGAAAATCACTATAGAAGCACCTTCTTTCAACTATCTCGGCATGTCAGGTAGTGGCAATGTCGAAGCTGAAGGCACACTATCAGGTGATAAAATGACGATAAATATCAGCGGTTCAGGCAATTTTGACCTTAATAACATTAAATATTCTGACCTTTCAGTAGGTATTAGTGGTTCGGGTGATGTGGATTTGACAGGTTCTGTTGAGTCTGTTGATTTGACGATTAGTGGCTCTGGTAATTTAAAAGCCGAAAGTCTGAAAGCCCAAAAGGCACGTTGCACAGTCAGTGGTTCGGGTAATATATCGCTCAATGTCTCCAAAGAATTAGATGCGACAGTCAGCGGTTCGGGTGATATCAGCTATTCGGGTAAACCGGCTTCAGTTCGGACACGCGTTTCAGGCAGTGGAGATATCAAGTCGAAATAGATTATCTATATTAGTTTTTATAAATTTCAACAAAAAAGAGAAATATACTGAGGGGGTATGTTTCTCTTTTTTTTATGAAAAACGACCTTTAGGTGAAACCTTTTTTTTGAAATAGGCATCAAACAGGTAAAATATTCAATCATCCTTTCATTCAACCAATTCAAAAAATGAAAAAATTAATCTTTGCTTCCTTCGTTTTCTTGTTTTTACTCACGTCTTGCGACGACGGTTTCGGGCTTTTTAACACCAAACGCATCACAGGTAAAGGGGTTATGGAAAAGCAAGACCGCAACGCAAAAGACTTCAAAGGCATTGACCTAATGGCTTCGGCAGATGTCATTATCAAACAAGGTGCAACGTATAAAGTCACTGTTGAAGGTCAAAATAACATTTTAGAAGTCTTAGAAACCGTTGTTGACAATGGCATTTTACGCATCAAATTCAAGGACGGCTCATGGAATTTGAATTTCGACAAACTCAATGTCTATGTTGAAACCCCCTCTGTATCGAGCCTCGAAATCAGCGGTTCGGGCAATTTAACCCTTGAGTCTGCCTTCAATGCTGATGATTTAGACTTAAAACTATCAGGTTCGGGTAATATCAAGACGGCTGATGGTTTGACAGCTAAGAAAATAACCGCTGAAATCGGTGGCAGTGGCGATATCAAAATGGGTACGACCACAGCGATTGAGCTGAAAGCAACTATTTTGGGTTCTGGAAATTTTGACATCAAAGGAAGTGGTGAAAAAGCCACATTATCCATAACAGGTTCGGGCGATATTGACGCTTATGATTTTATGACAAAATCCACAGAAGCTCAAACGATGGGTTCTGGTAATATTCATTGCCACGCTACCGAAAGCCTTGATGCGCAAATCATGAGTTCTGGCGATATTCGTTATGCTGGAAATCCCCCCTCAGTAAAATCGAAGGCTATGGGCAGTGGCAACATTCAAACGAAATAGAAATGTCAATAGTCATTGGTGAATTGTCATTATTAAGGAATGACATAATGACTATTAACCAATGACAAATGACTAAAAAAAAGTCCTCGCGTGTATAAA
>JAYTUR010000490.1:0-6386 GCA_043744475.1 Saprospiraceae bacterium
TGGGTTGTGTCTATCGTACTATCTAAAAAATTGGTTGCGTTAGCATTCATCATTGCGATTTTTCGTTTTTATAACAAACTTACTTCAAAATCAAGAGTCATTTAGTGAAAATACTGAGGGGGGGAATAACGACTACTGAATGTAAATAAAATAAAATAAATTACTAAATTAAAATCAAAAAAGTCATTGAAACACAACACTTCCTGTAATTCAATATTTTTAAAATATAAAACTAAGATAAAAGAAAAAAATGTCATCCCTTCTGAGGGTAAACCGATTCGCAATATTTGGCACAATGAGAAATGGTATTTTTCTGTCATTCATGTTATAAGCGTTTTAACTGAAACAACGAATCCAACGTCTTATTTGGCGTAAAATACAAAAATAAATTCTTACATATGGTCAACTTGAAACGTAATGAAAAAGGTGAATTGCCAAGTAATGAACCGAAATGAGGTAAGTTAGTTTTATTTTTTATCAATTCACTGCATTCAGTATTTCATACTTTCAGTAAATCAACATTTTTAGAAGCACATAAAGTTTTGTTCTGAACACAAGCTAAATATATCGTAAACACAAACGGACTCACTTCATAAAATTTCTTACACAGGCTGACTCAAAAATGCGACGACCTACCTCCTACCCTATTCTGTAAATTTAAAAGCGAACCCATTTTATCGCCTTATCGAAAGCGACAATGATTCGGAATGTAACAGGGTCTGATTAGGATTATCAAAGGATATGCGAATGTGGATTGGGAAAGCAAATTGAAAAACTTCATGGTTTAAGAGTTCTTATCATTTTAAGCTTCCTGATTTCATACTTTCAGTAATTCCGTATTTACTGAAATAACATTTTCCAAAAAGAAGAAAAATATTGCTTTGATTTAAGGAGACACACAAATGTTTATGCATAATGCTTGCAGATGCAAGACGAAATGGCTTATTTTAAAAAAAAGGCACAAAAATTACCCTTCTTGTCCTGTTTAAAAACCTGTACTAAGCTTTAAAAACCAGAATTGTGTATTTCAGTAAATACTGAAATCAGCATTAATACTGATTTACTGAAAATGTTAATACAGTATTGCAGTAAATCATAAAGATTTTGTAGTTTTACGGCGGATTAGCAATGGCTCATCACATTTCACAATTCTAACTAAAATTAAAACATGGTTTACGCTGTAACAAGTTTGAAAGGAGGTATTGGCAAAACGACCATTGCACAAAACCTCGCCGTCTGTTTTGCACACGACGGCAAAAGCGTTTGTCTAATTGATACGGACTCCGAAATCCAAAGTACACAAGATTGGGGCAAAGATCGCGGTGCTGATTTACTGCCCATCCTCGTCGTATCTGTTACGCAAGATGATATTGTTGAGCAGGTTTTGGCTTTGAAGAAAGACTATGACATTGTCGTCATTGATGGCGCACCCGCCTTGTTTGAATTGTCGAGCCGTGCAATATTACTGAGCGATGTAGTTATCATTCCTGTATTGCCGAGCATCGAAGAAGTCCGAGCGATTGAGCGTTTTATGGTGCGTTTCAATCAATCAAAAATGATGAAAGAAAACTTAGGCGGCACTGTAAAATCAGGCGTTGTGATGAACAAATACAACGAGGCTTTGCGGATTGACCGTGAAGTTAAACGGGTTTTAGAGAACTATGGCTTGCCATTGTTGGAAGGTAAACTATCTTATCGTGTAGCTTATCGAGAGTCCAAAATAGAAGGTAAAGGCGTTATCGAATACCTCGACAAAAAAGCAAAAGACGAGATGATGTTGCTGTTTGAAGAAATCAAAAACATTTCACTCACTTAAAAATTGATAAAACATGAAAAAACCATCATTAGTAGATAAATTATTGGCTGACCAAATCGAAAAAGCACACCAATCTTTACTCGCACCGACCCCCTCAGTACAAACACTACAACAAACGATTGTTGAAGTAGTCAAAGAAAAAAACGTCCGCGTAACGGTAGATATGCCTGAAAGCCTCCACGAATCCTTAAAATATCGGATTATCAAAGAGAAAAAGTCTATTCGTGAGTTCATTATCTTATTGATTCAAAAGGAATTAGAAGAGAATCCGCAATAAATGTTATTCCAGTAATTACTGAAAACATGAAATACTGCAATCAGTATTTCATATCACTAAGCTATACCACTATTTGATACATATTCAAAAGGAGGGGCGCACGCAAAAGGGGAGCATTTAAACAAAACAAAATGAAGAATTATATTTTTGAAAAAAATACATCATAAAAACAAACATTTCTCTTTGATGATGTTTATTTCATTTTATTACTTTTTAATCATGTTTTCTACCTTCTCTAACTCTTTGTTATTCAATCTTTTATGTGTTACTATTATCACAATTTGCGGGGTCAATTATCACAATTCCTTTGTTTTGCGATAATTGATTTTTACATTTGCTTCTAAATCCACACAGCCACATGCGAAAAACGACCGAGCACATACAAAAGCAGTTTCAAGACATGGTCATTGTGCGAAAATCTAATGACCTAATCGAAGCGCGTTACAAAATGACGATGTGGGAGGCACGTGTGTGGGACAAGTTTCTGTCCATTCTGCGCAAAGAGCGTGAGGTAAAAGACGAATACAAAATTACCATCAGCGAAATCATCGAAAATTATCAATTGCAGGACGATAAGCGAGCTTTTCAACGCATTATTCAGGCTTCTCATGCGCTACAAGACCGCTATATCACCAATTCGACAATTTCGCGGGACGAATTTCGGCATTTGCGCAGCCATATTTTTGCCTCGGTGGAAACCGTTGTTACCAATGACGGCGACAGTTATATTCTTTTTGAAGTGCCACGAAAAATCAAACCGATTTTGACTGCCACAAATGAACGGTACAAAGATTTCGCACTTGAAAACTTCATCGGTATTTCCTCTTTTTATTCCAAAAGAGTTTATGAATTGCTGAAACAATACGAGCGGATAGGGGAGAGGACGTTCACAATTGATGACTTGCGCAACGTTTTAGCCATCGAAGAAAGCGAATATAAAATGTATGGGCATTTTAAAAAACGCATCGTTGACAAAGCGCAAGAGGATTTATTGCGCTGCACAGACATCAGTTTTACTTACGAAGAGATAAAAAAACGCGGCACCAAACAAGTGACTGCCATTCGATTTATCATTCGAGCCAATAAAGCACAACGACTGCTTGATAAAATCACAGAGATAGCGCAAAAGACCAAAACACAAAAAATTAGAGAGGCGAGACAAATACCCCTTTTTGGCGGGGCAGAAGAACCTGTTTTTACGGATTTTGAGCCAATCCCAAAAGAAAAACCGTCTGAAAAGACGACAATGCCACCCTTATTTGAGAAATATTTCGCCATTGTGAGTGATTGGTGGGGAGTCGAACAAGCAGAATTTGTCAAAAGATTGGACGGAAAAACAGAAGAACACGTGCATAATGCCGTGGAATACACAAAAGAACGCATCAAGACGGGCAAAGCATCAAATCCTGCGGGTGTATTTTTAGATGCCTTGTTGAAAGGTTATAAAACACCCGAGCAAATTAAGGCAGAAAAGCAAGTGGAAAAAACACGACTTGCCCGCGAGAAAGCAGAAAAAATCAAACCACTCATTTTTGAACATGAAAATTTAGAAAAAGCCTATTCCAAAAGCATAAATGACACCATTCGTTCTATCACAAAAGCTCACCCAGAAGCGACGGAAACAGCCATTGAGAAAATCAAAACCACTTACAGGCGATTAGGTATGACAGATATTATGGACAAAACAACTGAAGATTTTCGTCAAAATGCCATGCTACGGAATATCGTTATGTCCGAAATCATGAACCAATACCCCTCAGTATTTGAGGCTATAAAAGTGGATTTTGAACAACAAAAGGCAACAATCAAGCAAAAAATCAAGCAAATTGACCCAAATTTTGCGTTTAAAAAATAACGTATTTGTGTATTTACTGATTTCAGTAAATACACTATTCAGTAATCCAGTAATTTAGCTGCTAATTTGAGTAAATAGAGAACGCATTCTTTAATGCTTTATAATATTCGCCCTGAAAGCCTTTGGAGAAGCCTTAGTATGCTTTCTAAATATTCTAGAAAAATAGGCAGGATCATTGAAATCCAGCATGTAAGAGATTTCAGAAATGGAATAGGAGGTATGCGACAAATACTTTTTGGCTTCTGCCAAAATGTATCCTTCCACAATTTGAGAAGCCGATTTTTGCGCCACCGATTGACAAATTCTATTCAGATGCACCGTTGTGATATTCAATTCTTGGGCATATTCCCTTATTGTTTTTATAGCTGAATATGACTTTTTGATGTTTTTCTGAAAATCTTGGAAATACTGCAATTGACGATTATCGCTTTTTAAATCTACCTCATTTTGACTTGTAAAACGATAGATTTCGACCAATAATAGGCTCAAATAGGCTTGTAGCGCTATTTGTTTTTCTGAAAAATCCTCGTATAATTCATTTGAAATATGGTCAATAAAGCGGATAAGTCTATCAAATTTGGGTTTTTCAGCTGTAACAGCTATCAATTGCACTTGACCCATCGCTATAATGACCTTAGGTGAAGTTTTAAAAAGCGTGTCAAAATATGCATCAGAGAGTGTCATAACACGCCCGTCCGTCGGCACTGTATAGCGAAAACCATGTAAATTGTTAGGTGGCATAGCAATGATGCAAGGCGCAAAAAAAGGGATTTCAGACTCTCCCAATAACAAAAAACCTGCACCAGAATCTATCAAAAAAACCTGATACAATTGGGTGTGAATATGGGGTTTGATTTCCCAATTATAGGCTTTACTACGCGATTCAATAGTTTCACAATGAATAAAATCAGGTAGGAGTGAGGTGTCCGTTTCGCCATACAGATTGTAATGCGTTATCGTTTTTTTCATGTTCTAAAATAACAATTATATAAGACTTAAAAAGGTAAAAGTATGGGAAATACATAAAAATACACTTAGTAATTTAAAAATCAATGTTCTATTTGTACAACTAAAAAAACGAATAATCCAAATAATCCCCCCCTCAGTATTTTATCTTTGTGGCAGCAATATTTAAAACTTTTTATCCATTCTGATTCATGAAAAAAACGCAAGTAGGCATCATCGGTGCAGGTCCGGCAGGATTAACCCTTTCCTTATTATTAAAACGGCAAGGTATTGATTGCGTGATATTGGAATTTCGCAGTCGTGAATATGTAGAGTCGCGCGTCAGGGCAGGACTTTTAGAGCAAAATACCGTTGATTTACTACATGAATTGGGCGTTGCAGAACGTTTAGAAGCAGAAGGTTTAGAGCATCACGGCGTATATTTGAGTTTTAACGGCGTGCGTCAACGCGTACCGTTTAATGAATTGACAGGTGGTCGTTGTATCACCATTCATGGGCAACAAGAGGTCGTTAAAGACTTAATCGAAGCCAATTTAGAACGCGGTGTGCCCATTTATTTTGAAGCCGAAGCCACAAAAATTGAGAATATTGAAGGCGAAACGGCTAAAATCCATTATAAACACGAAAATACTGAGGGGGTCATCGAATGCGATTTTATAGCCGGTTGCGATGGTTATCACGGCATTTCACGCAGGACGTTGCCTAAGGAAAGTTATCAAGAATTTACTATCGAATATCCGTTTAGTTGGCTCGGCATTTTGGCACATGCTACACCTTCATCAGATGAATTGATATATGCCTACCACGAACGCGGTTTTGCGTTGCACAGTTTGCGGTCTGAAACGGTCAGTCGTTTGTACATACAAGTGCCAAATGATGATAGCATTGAAAATTGGTCTGACGAACAAATTTGGGACGAATTGGCAATAAGATTGGGTGATAACAAGGATTTTAAACTCAATCGAGGCGAAATCTTTGAAAAAGGCATTACCCCGATGCGGAGTTTTATGATTGACAATATGCAATTTGGCAACCTGTTTTTGGCAGGCGATGCGGCACATATTGTACCGCCGACTGGTGGCAAAGGCTTAAATTTGGCAGTTGCCGATATTAGGTGGTTAGCAGAAGCGTTTATTCATTTTTATGCCACTGGCAAAGTAGATTTATTGGACAACTATTCTCAAAACGCTCTTCGTCGGGTGTGGCGGGCGCAGGATTTTTCTAATTTTATGACCAATTTATTCCATAAAAAGGCAGAACATGGCTCATTTGCTAATATGCTGCAAAAAGCGCAATTTGATTATATTGGTCAATCGAAGGCTTACGCCACGACGATTGCAGAGAATTATGTTGGTTTAAAAGATATTTAAGCACAACATGTAGCTTACTATTACGCACTGTTTTTTTGCAAGCAAAAAAAGGCGTACACAAGTAGTATCTATAGGAGTGACCATACCTTTTCAATGAAAAAT
>JAYTUR010000491.1:0-6376 GCA_043744475.1 Saprospiraceae bacterium
TTGTCAATGGGCAACCCATATTTGTCAAAGGACCAGCTTCGTCGGGGCAGGGGTCAATTTCATCTAAAATGCCATCTTTATCGCGGTCACTGAGGGGGCAACCTTCGTTGCGTGCCGAACCCGGAATGTCAGGACATTTGTCAATATCGTCGCGAATACCATCACCATCACGGTCGTTGAAAGGGCAACCTTGATTTGGCTTCATACCGGGTATGTCAGGACATTTGTCCTCATCGTCGCAGATACCATCTTTATCTCTGTCGGGACATAAGTCTTTTTTTACTTGCTCTTTGACAGGACAACCATTGTTTTCCTTAGTACCAGGCTCTTTTGGACATTTGTCTTCATCGTCGCAAATGCCGTCTTTGTCCTCGTCCTTGCATTTTCCGCCAAAACGAAAACCAACTGTTATTTCATGGCTACCCGAATTGACACTCCGCAACTGTGAAGTCGTCATATCATAACTGTAAGCCGCATACCATTTGGGATATTCGATACCCGCCATAGCGACAACAGCGTCTTCTGTCCGATAACTGCCGCCGACCCAAAACGTATTGTTGATAATGCCACGAATCGAAAAATCGGCTTGTGGCTTGACATTTTGGGCGTATTTACCCATAATAGAAGGCTCAAGTTTCATGTTTTCGCTGACTTTCAATGTATAACCGATCATACCGTAGTAATGTCTAACGATAGTCGTCGGATTAGCCAATCTCAAAGAAGGGTCATAAATCAACTTTTTTTGATAGAGTTGAGGAACAGAAATGCCCGCAAAAAAACCATCTTGTTGACGGAAAAAGAGACCTAAACTTAAGTCTGGCACCCACATACCGTTCTGTCCTGCTTGGATTGTGGGGTCTTGAGAGACAACATCTTGCGTGAATACATTATCAAGTACGCGTACTTGATAATAGCCGCTTGATGCACCTAAACTCAAATTGGATTTTTCACCCATTTTCAGGGTATAAGATAGAAGAGCAGAACCGCCAGTTTTCTTGATTTTGCCTGCTACATCATTGTAGAAATTGCCGCCAACGTTGAAACCAGTCTTGCCAACACGACCATTGACCATAACAAGTTGTGTTTGTGGCTGACCTGACAAACCGACCCACTGTGTCCGATATGTACCCCTCAAATCAATATGTTCATTTTGACCAATGACAGCGGGATTAAAGCCATAAGCATTGGTCACATAGTTTGAAAAAAGCGGATATTGTTGTGCCACCACTTGCCCTATTAGGGCTGTTGTGATGATAAATATGTTTAAAATTTTTTTCATTTCATTGTTTTAATATGCAAATATGAATCTGCTTTTAATGAAAATTTTTTTCATATAACAGCCTTTTAACCATTTAGTCAAAAATCAAAAGTCTTTTATTATTAAATTTTTAAATTATGTTTTTTAAAAAGATACCCCCTCAGTATTTTATTGTTACACAATGACTTAGAGTGTTTTTATAGACTAAAAATTTAATTTCAAAACTTATAAAAAATGACTATTCTCAAATGTCTTAATCAATGACAATAATGACTTTTGACTAAATAGTTAAATGACATAAATTATCGTAGTATGGTGACCGAGCCTTCCCAAGTCGTATTCTTATCATCATTCAGTTTGATGATATAGAAATACGCTGCGGCGGGTAGTTCTTTGCCTTCTTGATTTGTTCCTGCCCAATCGCTGTTGTAGGCTTTTTTGGTATAAACCAATTGCCCCCAACGGTTGTAAATGAACATCTCATTATTAGGATATTTTTCGATATTGGCTATAACCCATTTATCGTTTGCGCCATCGCCATTAGGCGTGATGACATCAAAAACTTTAAACGTTGACGTATCAATCCGACAACGACGATTGATGATAAATGATGTATCTAAACGACAATTATTAGAATCAAGGATTGTAACACGATACTGACCCGCAATTAAACCTGAAATCGTGTTAGCAGTTGCGCCATTTGACCAACTGATTCGGTAAGGTTTTGTGCCGCCATTAGGTGTGAGTGTTATAGTACCATCTTCATAATCTTTACAAGTTTCAGGTATGATGGTATTAGTGAATGAAAGAGCCGTAATCGGTTGGCTGATAACAGTATCCAACGAGAAGTTACAACCATTGGCATCGGTTGTCGTCACTCTGTAGCGACCTGCTACAACATTCGTCAAGTTTTGCGTTACAGCCCCATTTGACCAACGGTAGGTTTTTGCACCTGTGCCACCAATCGGCGTTATCGTAATGCCACCCGTACTTTCATTGCGGCATTTGATATTTGAGACCTGTGCCAAAGCTGAAAAACCAATTTGGGCGGCAGATACATTGACCGTCTTTGCACGACTATCCGCACAAAGCCCACTACTGACCTTCAAAGTGACGATTTTCAAGCTACTTGATGTATAAATAATGCCAGTTGGATTCAGCACATTGGAGGTTTGAGGTACTGCACCGTCACCAAAATTCCACTCAACGACCAAGTTTGGCGTTTGACCACCTGTGTATTCAAAGTCGAATTTTGTACCACATGTCGGTGATACAAAAGGTATGATATTGAATGTCGGTGTCAATGATGGACAACCCGGCGCGTTGCCATTAAAAGGCGGCTGTTGAAAGCCTTGCCTTGCGTAACCTGTATTAGGTGGATTTGTCGGATGCAAAACATTGCAACCGGGACAACTGCCCGCCGTCCAACTGACTCGAAACGGTGCGGCTGTTTTTAGCGTTCCCGTACTTGTCAAAGTCGAGCGTTTGATTTGCTGCGCTTCAACAATGTAGTTGCTAAAAGTTAGTATGAATAGAAAAGTTATTATTTTTTTCATTGCTCAAAAATTGATTTCAAACTGTTATTTTCTAAAAATACCCCCCTCAGTATAAAGGGCGTTTTTTTCAAAAAATGTCAGTTTTAAACTTAAAAAATGAATTTTCAGAAGATTAAGTATTATAAATCAATCTTATCTTTGAAGCAAATAACCTGTAACATAGAAGCTACCAACATTGGTTAAGCCTTTCCGAATTTTTTTCCCTTCAGGAATAGCCACGACACGAGGTGAAGAAGTTGAACCCGTAAAAAAACTATAATTCGTGCCATCAATCAAAAACGACATGTCGCGTGAACCATTCGTGCCACTCTTAATAATCAGCGTTTTTCCTGTCGGAACGGTAAATTCAGCATTAGCATCTGAAAAATCAAGCATTAACGGCTCTGCATATTTTTGATTTTCAATCAAAAGACCGCTACAAAAACAGCTTTGAATAGTTTTGCCCGTCGGAATCATAGGCATACCTGGCTCAAGAAGTATATTTTTACCATCAGACATAACTAACGGATTGTTGACAGCCGTAATAAAGAGCGTTTTGTTAAATGGAACAGTAAAATTGGAAGTAATCAAAACGGCTTCACCCTGAATACCAAACGGAAATTCAATTGTTGCACCGGGCGCACGTAAAGGTGTTGTAGTGAAATTAACTATATCAAACTGACCATTGTTTTTTGATAATTTCAATGTACTTGTTAAAGTATCATAAGTCATTGTTTGAATTTCATTCGTAGGGTCTTTATCGCGGTCGTCTAAAGCCGTTTGAGCCGTTACCGCTGTTTGTGCACTCACTGCCGTTTGTGCCGAAACTGCTGTTTGCGCACTGACCGCTGTTTGCGCACTAATCGCTGTATTTGCCCGACGCGAGCTGTCCGCCAACCAAGCGAAAGTCGCTGTATCCGAGCGTCTTGCAGTATTTGCAGAGATAGCCGTTTGTGCACTTATCGCTGTTTGAGCTGAAATAGCTGTTTGCGCACTGACCGCCGTTTGTGCACTATTAGCCGTTTGAGCCGTTACTGCTGTTTGTGCACTTATTGCCGTATTAGCACGACGTGAACTGTCCGCCAACCAAGCAAATTGTGCTGTATCAGAACGACGAGCTGTTAGGGCGAAATTTGCAGAAAGAGCATTATTGGCAGTAACAGCCGTCAAAGCAATGCGTGCAGAGTCAGCGACTGCTGCTGAACCCGATTTTTCAGCATAGAGGGCATAAGGAACAGACACCATTTGGTTCGTTCCCATCAATATATAGTTGGTGCCGCCTGTAATATCCATTTCAACTTTAAGATAATACTTGTCAGCACCCCATTTAATGTTGTTAAATGTGGTTTGAGTACCGCTGACACGTGAACCATTACCTATCATCAGGTCGAATAAACCAAAGCCATCTGTCAATACAGAATGAACTTCAACCCATTCCTCCGTTCCAGCAGTTGAGCCTTTCAAAATTGAGAGTCTAACTTTTATGGACTGGCTAACTAATTCGTTGCCACGCATGTCGGTTGCAACTGCTTGGTAACAGATGGCTTGCGGCACTTGTGCACAAAGTGTTAATGTTGTTGTTAAAAACAAGAGTAGAGTGATGAATTTTTTCATAAGAAGAATCCTTTGTTTGTTAAAAGTGAACACTTAGATGATGTAAATGAAATTATATCTTTGATGCCTTTCAAATACGCTAACACATATAGCTTAGTTACATAAGCCTTTAAAAAAACATGTAAATACTTTGCTTTTTATCAAACGAATCGTTTAATAAAAAGTTAAATTACTGATAATCAGTTAATTATGAAATTTTTAAATAATAACAGTTTAAAAGCGAAGAATGGTTGGCTTGTAATAGAATTGTTTAAAAAATTACTTTAAATCATATTTGTAAGCGCAAAGATGTGATTTAAGATAAATATAACATAATTTTATCTATAAAAAATATTATAAAAAAACGTCAGTATGTAAACACACTGACGTTTCAACGAAAGGACACAATTTTTTGCTAAAAATTATCTTCAAATTTAATGCTATTGATACAAAAAGTCAATAGCCTATTAAATATTTATCTTCTAAGTAATACGATTTTAGTGGTACCATCTGCTTTTGTGAGCAAAGCTTGACAGTCGCAATTGCTTCCACCACAACTATAATATAATGAACGTGGCTGTCTATCAACCGTAATATTGCGTTTTCCGCTTACTATCCAAGGACATATTGCTTTGTGAACGATAGGAATTTCAATAACGCTGCTATACGATTTACCTTTTCTATTAATGCCAGAACAATTACTAGTTACTGACCAAATATCATCTATTGGTGTGCGTGTCAAATAACCTTGTGTGCGCGTTACGACGTGCGATGCTGTCCAGGAAGCAGTTTCTCCATTGCCAAAAGTAATTTTCATATCTGTTGTAGTACGTGTATAAGTTGGCTGACCATTGCTATTCAATCCTGTATTTTTTCATATCCGTATACCTTTTGATTTTGGTACTATTTACAAAAAGGGCTTTCCTGTAAAAATAGAATATAGCTACTCACTGTTTTTTGCCTCGCAAAAAAGACGTGCGTTGCTGATACTTAAAGATTTTTGTTTTTATTGGAAAACCCTTTATCTACAAAGTAGTTATTGTACAATACGGACTTAGTTACATTAAGTTTCGAAAGTGTATCAGAAAAATTAATAATTTCGATTTTTTTAACAAACCATAGTTTCTATAACGTCAGAACTCAATAACTTTGCACCGATGGAAAATACGCGCATTATATCCGAAGGCACGCAATTCGACCTCACTCTTGAGCGACTGTGTTATCAACTCATTGAAGATTACGACGATTTTCAAGATACCTGCATCATTGGCATTCAAACGGGCGGTGCTCAATTGGCTGAACGTTTGATAGAAAAATTAGACGATATACTGAGGGGTACAAATATTCCGTTTGGCAAACTTGATATTACTTTTGATCGTGACGATTTTAGAACATCGAATAAACCGCTTGCGGCAAACGTCAATGATATGCCTTTTATAATTGCAAACAAAAAAGTCATTTTGGTTGATGATGTGTCCTACACAGGGCGTTCAGTTCAAGCTGCTTTGTCTGCTTTGAACCATTATGGTCGCCCAGAATCCATCAAATTATTGGTTTTAGTTGACCGTCATTTCAATCGCCAATTGCCCATTCAACCCGATTACATTGGCGTAAGCGTTGAAGCATTAGACGAGGCTTATGTCCGCGTTGATTGGGCAACCGAAGAAAATGAGGATAGAATCCTACTTTTTCCTCAAAAACAATAATTATTCGTTAACTATTCAACATTCTTAGAAACTGTTTTAAAACTAAAACATACAATTACTTACTGTTTTTGCTTCGCAAAAAAAGCGTGCAGAGAGAAAGTCTATCAGAGCGAAGCTGTTTTTTGAATAAAAATCAAAGATTTTTATTCAAAAAATAGCTTCGCTCTAAAAAAAAACTTTAAAGTACGCTTTTCGAGCAAAGCGAGAAACAGTGAGAAGTAGGTTTTAAAACAGTTTCTAAGAATTGTACCTTTCATTTTCCTAAATTGTAAAAAAGCAAACAA
>JAYTUR010000492.1:0-1663 GCA_043744475.1 Saprospiraceae bacterium
ATTCGAGCGTTGATTAGTTATGTTTGCGTCTCATAAGTATCGGATATTTTAAAAACATCCGATACTTGGCTATAATCAATCAACGCTCGAATGTATAAAGTTTTCCAAACACAATGAAAGTAAGGTATATTTAAATGTTTAAAACATTAAATTTCAACTGTTTATGTTTGTCAAAACTCGAAAATTATAATTTCTTAATATGAAGCACGTCCTTTTTGTTTGTTCGATTTTACTTTTCACTTCGTTTTATGATCAATCACCGCCGCCCCCCCTTCCTCCCTCTGAGTACCCGCAAGGGTATTTTTCATCTCCCGTCACAGGCAGTTTGGTGTTGAGTGGTACTTTTGGTGAATTGCGCGCAAATCACTTTCATTCGGGTATTGATATCACGCCGACACGCAGTGGCAATGAGCCGATTTTTGCCGCCGCAGAGGGCTATGTGACGCGTATTCGGATACAAGAGGGTGGATATGGACAGGCACTTTATATTGCTCATCCGAATGGTTTTACGACAGTTTATGGTCATTTAAACTCGTTTTCAAGCGATATTTTAGCTTTTTTAAGGAAAAAACAATACGAAACGGAAAATTTTGAACAGGACTTAACTTTGTTGCCAACGGACTTGCCCGTGAAACAAGGGCAGCAAATAGCGACGATGGGCAATCGGGGTCATTCATTTGGGCAGCATCTGCATTTTGAAATCAGAGAAACGCAATCTGAAAAAGCGGTCAATCCGCTTCTGTTTGGTTTGAATGTGCCTGATGATGTATCGCCAAAGTTTGAAGGTCTGAAAGTTTATCTTTTAGATGATAAAAAAGAAGTCATTGGCACACGTTATATTAATATGGTGAAAAAGTCGGTGAACCAATATGCGATTGCAGGTGACACACTTGATATAGCAGCCCCAAATGTGGCTTTTGCGCTGAAAGCTATAGATAAGCAAGGGGATAATTCGGGCGAAAACGGCATTTTTACTTTAGAATTAATGTCAAATAATGTCTCAAAGTACCGTTTCAAAGCGGAAAAGTTTGGTTTTGATGAGACACATTATATTAATGCCCACATTGATTATTATGAACAATTAGTAAGGCGCACTTTTTACCACCGCGCATTTCGTTTGTCTGGCGATATGCTTTCAATGTACGAATCCTTGCAAAACAATGGTGTGATAGCGATGCAACAGGCAACAGCAACAGATTCATGTTGTCAAAATATTACAATACAAGCGACCGATGTGGCTGGTAATAAGACGATTTTTACGTTCGTTGCACGTGCGAAACCGCAGACAATTGCTTCATTATCAAAGTCTTATACTTATTTATTCCCTTTTGATAAAGAAAGTATCATCAAGCCAAACGATGGCGCAGTTTTCTATTTCCCTAAAGGTTGTTTCTATGAAGATGTCTATGCCCGTTTTGGGGTCACGACTACTGAGGGGGGGCAATATGCACAGACTTATCAGCTGCATGATGTCGGAACGCCCGTGCATTATGATTTTAAGATTGCTTTAAAACCGCAAAACTTGCCTGATTCATTGCGCAGTAAAGCGTTCATCGCCTACTGCACACGTGAAGATGGGCGTACTTATACGTGTGGCGGTACGTGGGACAATGATGGTTTTTTGACAGCAAAAAATAGTCGTTTTGGTAATTACTCTATTGAA
>JAYTUR010000493.1:0-1656 GCA_043744475.1 Saprospiraceae bacterium
TCACGCGGTGCGTTTTTGTGCCAACGCATTTCAGGATAGAGTAATCTGTCGGTTTTATCCCATGCCGTATAGTGCAAGTTCATGCCTTTTGAACATAACAAGCCACGGTTCGAAGGGTGCTCTTTGTCACCTTCAACAGTGATTTTGCCGTTTCCATTGTCCGTTACGACCATACCACAACCGACACCGCAGTAGCAACAAGTCGTTTTGTATGTTTTTTTAAGTGACATGATAAATGATATTGTGATGCGAATAAAAATACTGAGGGGGTACTAAATTCTTAAAATTTTTCCTTATTTTTGTATAAAATAAAAGAAAAATGATGTTACCAGAAATTGTGATGAAACAGCCAAAAGTGCGCATTCCTAAACAAAAAATGCTGACTTATGCTGATTATGCGCTTTTAACACCGCCAGAAAGCGGTAATTATGAACTACACAACGGTCAAATAATTTACATGCCATCTCCAAAACCTGTTCACCAAATAGTCTCCAATAATTTGGCGACAGACTTAACGGTTTTCCTTCGGAAACATAAACTGGGGCGTATTTTTTGTGCGCCCATGGATGTTGTGTTCAATCCAAATGATACCTTTCAACCTGACATCCTTTTTTTAAGTAATGACCGATTTCATTTAATCGGGGATTCAAAAATTGAAGGTGCGCCTGATTTAGTCGTTGAAATTCTTTCTGCATCAAACACACCCAAAGAAATGGGTTATAAAAAAGTTGTCTATGAGTTGAGTGGTGTTAGAGAATATTGGGTTATCAATCTCGATAAAGAAATTTTAACGCAATATGAAAATGTCGAAGGCGAATTCGTAAGCCGTCGTGTTTTTCAAAAAACGGATACACTTACTTCATTGATAATCAATGGTTTTAAAACAGAAATGACTGAACTTTTTAATTAGTATATTCGTTCAAACTTTCCGAAAGTTTTTAACTTTCGGAAAGTTGACGAACATCAGTATTTTACTTCTTTGCCGCCGAAGAGAATATTTCAGGTTTGATATTCACCATCAAATAAGCCCATGTTGCGGTGTGTTCTGCTTTATCCATTGTACTCAATTTTACGTATTCAAGGCTATTTGTTGCTGCCATGACGCAGTAACCAAATTCCAAAGCCGTTGATTTATTGAGTCCGTAGTTGACAATGAAGTCAAATTCATTACCTAACTGCTTGTTTACCAACGTTTTACCTGTTGCATCTGAATATTTATCGGGCATATCGTTGACCAATGAATAATTATGTACGTCAAGACCAAATGCTAATTTAGGCGATGCGGCATATTTCAAGCGCAAATATGGGTCAGATAAACCAGCAGCAACGCCACCTGTACCGACATAGAAGTAGTCCATATAGCCCCAAAACTTGTGCGGCGTACCGTAAAGTGGGTCAAATTTGTTGTCTTTTGTGTTGGTTGTATTGGTCAAATCATTACCAGAAACAATGTCGTAACCCAATCCAACAGTAAATTTAGCTTTTGTATAACCCAAATAAGCGGTAACATTATATGCTGAAAGGTCTGCTCCATCGCGGTTTTTGCCGCCTTGAAAATAACCGCCGAGTGTATAAGCAAAACCTTTTTTAAGTGTACCATTGAGTAAAACACCAGCTGTAATGCGGCTGTTTACGCCTGTCACATCGTAGCGACGA
>JAYTUR010000494.1:0-6337 GCA_043744475.1 Saprospiraceae bacterium
ACAAGTTTTTGTAAAAAGGCTTTCTCCATTTGGTTTTCCCATTCGGTATAAATGGTGGCGCTGATGCTGTTTTTAGTCAAAGTATAGTCCCAATTCAAGAACGGTTCAATGAGCACCGCTTTGTCGCCCGTTAAAGGTAAAGGCAAGTCTTTCAGCAAAGGCATCAATTGACGGGCTGGAATAGCCAAATAATCGGTTTGCAAAGCCATCATATCATTCAAAGTCATTTTTTTACCCGAACTCAAAACCTCAGAAATTCGGTTGGCGCGATAAGGATCTGCCCATGCAAAACCGATGGTCGTATTTATGTTTGGATACTGAGGGGCGGTCAAATTCTGATTGGCAGTCGCAATGAAGCCTTCTTTTGGGTTAAAAGCATTGGGACGCGAAACAATCGGCAAATAACCCGACCATTCTTGCGAGCCGTCACCCTTTAAAGGTACCATACCACTAAATCCTTTACGAATCGGCGTAATACCAACGGCTTGCCAGCCAATATTGCCTTTGCGATCAGCCCAAACCATATTTTCGGCAGGAATATGACTGTAGCCGCAGGCTAATTGGAATTCTTCCCACGTTTTAGCTTGGTTCATGCGCAAACTCGCCAAATAAGGTGCACCGCCGATTTCCAACCAAGCGCACCGAATGGCATACGCTTTTTTCCGCGCAGCATCTTCAAAAATAACGGGTCCATGTCGGGTGTATTTGAGTTCGACGGTGTCCGATTTTTGCCCTTTTATGGGAATTATTTCTTTGATTATTTTCATTTTTTCCCACTTCCCCTGATACTGGTATTCCAAAGGATTTTTGGGATTGATGTCATACACATACAAATCTTCAGCATCTGTGGCAAAAATTGTCAAACCCCATGCCCCCTCAGTATTGTGACCAATCGAAATGCCTGGAATCGTCGGTTCTCCGCCGCCAATGACATGCCAACCGGGCGCATTGAGGTGAGCCACATAGCGCAATGAAGGCACCGCAATAGCGCGATGCGGGTCGTTCGCCATTATGGGATAACCACTTTGCGTTTTTGAGCCATTTATGACCCAATTGTTACTACCAATATCGAACTTAGGATTGTCCAATAAATCATTCGCAATTGGTTGATTGTCAACGAGATATTTATAATTACCAGCATCATTTTGGTATGTGGAAGCGATATCTGTCGGCTTAAATTCAATCGGTTTTCGGAAGGCACTGTAGAGGTTTAAAATGTCTTCAAAGAGACCATCTGTGGGCACCTTTAGGGTCAAATTGGGTTGATTGGGATGAAAATGTGAGACTTCTCGTGCCTTGTCTTCACCTATTTTAGCCACCAAACGGGCGGTTCGGAGTTCATCCGTTACATTTGATAACAAGCCTTGATGTCTCGAAATCACGACTTCGGGCGTCCAATATTGAGGGGTAATATTCAATAATTTGAATTCAAGTGGCAGGCTTTGGGGATTTTTATTGGCTTGTTCAATGGCTGCATTGATGCCCTTAACAAATGCCTTAACAATTGACTCGCCATGCGGATGATAGTGTTGCAATTCTTTAGTCATATCGCCTCGAAACTTGAATAAGCGAGCGCCCATATCGCGTTTGAGTTCGCGTGGACCTAATATCTCTGCAATGGTTCCCGTCGCTTGTCGCCGCCAAAGCTCAAATTGAAAAAGGCGGTCACGACAAGCATAGTAACCCTGAGCAAAAAACAAATCAGCTTCGTTTTGAGCATAAATATGTGGCACACCCCAAGCATCCACTTTAATTTCGACAGAGTCTTGAAGACCCCTCAGTAGGGATAACGCTGTTTGAGGATTATTTTGAGCATTTAAAATATGAGTGCCTAATGCCAGCAGCAAAAAAATGGTCATGAATGGGCGCATAGTTTTTTATTGAATTTTATTAAAAGAGAACTCGATTTTGTTAATTTTCTTATTTGTTTTGGATTTGTGAGCATGTGAGAAAAGCTACTTAAAACTTTGATAATCAATATTTAAGACACTTTTGTTTTTTAAAAATCAAAACTTAACGCAGAATGATTTATTTTGCCCAACTAAAAGCAAAAATGTCACTCGATATTTCAAACTTTAAAGATGATAAAAACTCAAAACTAAGAAAGAGATGAAAGACCTGTTTCAAAATATTGAAAATTTTTCAAAAAAAGAAAAGCCTTTTGCCATTGCAACGGTGATTCAAACATGGGGTTCTGCGCCACGTCCTATTGGTTCGGCGATGATTGTTAGCGCAGATTTGGAGATGGCAGGTTCTGTTTCTGGCGGCTGTGTAGAAGGTGCAATCGTGCGGCATGTCCCAGATGTCTTAGAAACGAATAAACCGAAACGTCTCAGTTTTGGTGTGACGGATGACGAAGCGTGGGCAGTGGGGTTGAGTTGTGGTGGTCAAATTCAG
Organism: Saprospiraceae bacterium; assembly: GCA_043744475.1. GTDB lineage: Bacteria > Bacteroidota > Bacteroidia > Chitinophagales > Saprospiraceae > JAAFJT01. The sequence continues at coordinate 2,398 of JAYTUR010000494.1, forward strand.
GTATTTTTAGAACCTTTTTTGTCTAAAAACGACCCCCAAATGTGGGCTATACTGAGGGGGTGTCTTTTGGAAAATAAAGGAGCCGTTTTGTTGACAAAACTCAATGAGGACGATAGCGAACACCTTTTAGTATTGCCAAATGGTGATGTTTTTGGTGAAAATGCAAGCGATTTTTTAATAAAAAATGCGCTTCGAGCCTATTCAGAGCGTAAAACACAAATCGTTGCATCAGCAGATGGAGCGTCTTGGTTTTTACAAGTTTTTGCGCCAAAGGCGAAACTTGTTATCATTGGTGCAGCACACATAACAGTGGATTTGGTGCATTTGGCGCATTATTTTGGTTTTGAAACGATAGTGATTGACCCACGCGGCATTTTTGCAGAAAAAACGCTATTTTTAACGCAGCCCGATTACTTGAATGTGGACTGGCCCGCTGAAATTTTGCCTGATTTGATACTTGATGCCCACACTTTTGCCGTTTTGTTGACGCATGACCCTAAAATTGACGACCAAGCATTGCACATTTTGTTAAAATCAGATGTGGCGTATATTGGGGCTTTGGGCAGCCGTAAAACACATGAAAAACGCGTAAAAAGACTCAAAGAAGCCCATTTTTCGGAAGATGATATTTCAAAAATTCATGCCCCCATTGGTGTTGATATTGCGGCAAAATCGGCGAGAGAAATTGCGTTAAGTATTGTAGCAGAGTTAATCAAAATTAAAAATCAATTTTTATGATATCAGTAGAACAAGCCACTCAAATAATTTTAGACAATGCACAACCATCAAAGGCAGAAAAAGTGCATTTAATGGCATCGATCGGTATGATTTTGCGCGAAGATATTGTTGCAGACCGGGACTTCCCGCCATTTAATCGGGTGACGATGGATGGCATTGCGATAGATTATGCCAGTTTTGAAAGCGGACGCAAATCTTTTCGTATCGAAGGGATACAAGCGGCAGGGATGCCCGTCTTAACATTGAAAAACAAAGAGTATTGCATGGAAGTGATGACGGGTGCGGTTTTACCAGAAGGAACAGATGCTGTTATTCGCTATGAGGATTTGGGTATAGAAGATGGGATTGCGACAATTCAGATTGAATATCTCGGTTTTCGTCAAAATATTCATCACAAAGGCATTGACAGAAAGGAAAATGACGTGATTTTACGGAGTGGTCATAAAATTTCTCCTGCTGAAATTGGTACTTTGGCGACTGTGGGCAAAACCGAGGTTTGGGTAAGTGCGTTACCAAAAACAGCGATTGTTTCTACGGGGGATGAATTGGTTGAAGTCGAAGAGATGCCTTTGCCGCACCAAATTCGGCGGTCAAATGTGTTTTCCTTAGCGGCGATACTGAGGGGTCAATGTGGCATTGATGCAGACCTTTTTCATTTACCAGATGATGAGCAAGCGATTTCTGAAGGTTTAGAAGAGATATTAGCCGATTATGAACTAGTGATATTGAGTGGCGCAGTATCGGAAGGTAAATATGATTTTGTACCAAAAGTATTGAGTGATTTGAATGTTGAAAAGCTTTTTCATAAAGTGGCACAGCGTCCAGGAAAGCCATTTTGGTTTGGACGACGTGATGATGTGGTCATATTTGCACTGCCAGGTAATCCTGTTTCGGCGTTTATGTGCGCGTGTCGGTATGTTGTGCCTTATGTGAAGCAGCAATTATGTGATAGTTTGGAGTTGCTTGGAAGTTGGGCATGTTTGACAACGGACGTTATTTTTAAGCCAGATTTGACCTATTTTTTGCCTGTAAAAGTGTCTTATACTGAGGGGGTGGTTTTTGCAACGCCTGTGGAAGGACACGGTTCGGGCGACTTGGCAAACCTAAATGATGCCGATGGATTTTTAGAATTACCGAGTGATAGGACTGTTTTTAAGGAAAAAGAGGTGTTTCCGTTATTTCTTTACCGTTCATAATGTGTTGATTTTTAAGGAATTACAATTTTTTAGAATTGTGTAAATTTGTCTAAAAATTTAAGTATATACTTTTTTAACTTTAAAAGTATATACTTATCTAAGATATTACTTAGACAAGTAACTTTAATCACTTGTGATAATCATCATTCATCATGACTTTGAATTTATTGTCTATCAATTGAACGTTAGTCCATTCTTCCAATTTCAAAGCGATTGAAATATAAGCACTGATGAATAATAAGCTGATGAGATACGTGAATGAAGAAAGGATGGTGACGAATAGGCTGAATATGCTTTTCATGATTATTTATTTATGTTTGAAAAATGACTTTTATTGCTATTATATAATGTACAAAAATAATACCAACTTTATTTCAGCTGAATATGCGTCACCAATTCCCCACTTTGGGGAATTAGTGGTATAAAACAGTACAATATGCTTTTTGATTTTAAAACATAAATACCATTTAAACCCTTTTCCCTTTTTCTATCCTGAAAACTTGATTGACACAAGCTGGAATTTCGGATTCATAGTGTGTGACATAAATCAAAGTTTTGTCCATTGAGACGACTAATTCATTGATTAAGTCACAAAAATAATTAATATGATTAGTGTCAAGTCCTTGACAAGGTTCGTCTAAAATCAAAAGAGGTGGGTTTTTGACCAAGGCACGCGCTAAAAAAACCAAACGTTGCTGTCCTGATGACAGTTGATATAGCAATTTATCCTTCACGTTTTCCAAACCGAATAGTTTGATGTAGTTGGCAACGGCTTGAGCTTCTGTTGCATTGAGTGTTTTGTAGAGTGCTGCCACATCGAAAAGACCCGAAGCGATGATTTTCCAGACCACATTATGAGTTTCTGCATACAAATGCAACTCTGGTGAGACAAAGCCGATGCGTTTTTTAATGTCCCAAATGCTTTCACCACTACCACGTTTGCGGTCAAAAAGGTCAAAATCGTTGCGATACGCTTGCGGATTGTCGGCAGTAATCAAACTCAATAGCGAACTTTTGCCCGAACCGTTTGGACCCAACAAAGCCCATCTTTCGCCTTTTTTGATATCCCAACTTATGTCATTGACCACTCTTTCACCGTTGTATTGTATGGTAGTATTGCGAAAACGAACGGCATAAGCGAATTCATTTCGCACGGGTTTTTCCATGATTTTTGACAATAAATCGGGGTTTAGGATAGAAACGGGTATTTTTGGGCTTTCCGTTGTCGCAGTTTGGTTGTTTTCTAAAACACCTAATTTCAAATCTTGAATTTGAGACCCTCTTCCCGAAGACAGCAGGATTTCGTTCCTCAACAGTATATCAGCTATTTTTCCATCTTTCAAAACAACGGCATGAGTAATACCTTCGGGTATTTCAGCAGCAGCGCAAACGATGACGATTTGAATGCCTGAATTTCTAATATTGCCAAGAATAGTGTGCAGAATATGGCGACTGTCCACATCTAAACCGATGAACGGATTATCAAGCAACAGCATATTTGGCTTTTTAAGCAAAGCCATCAAAAGTAGGACACGGCGGGTTTCGCCATTGGAAAGAGTGACGATGCTGTGAGAGAGTAAATGGTTGATTTTCAAGATATTAGCCCATTCCTCGATGTCGGTATCTGTATATGGTTTGGGTGGCAAAGTGACGGAGGCTTCATGAACTGTATTAAGTGGTTTCACTTGATTTTGAACGACTTCATATACCGTAGGCGCGAGAGCAGCACCATCTGAAGTGTAGCGTTGTTGATAATATTGATACGCTTTGTTGACTAATCGGTTGTCTTTAAAATTGTTGCCTAACAATTCTGTTTTCAAGCCTGCCCTTCTTTCGCAAGTAGCTGTTGGTATGAATTCTTTTCCTGCCAAAACACGTAGTAAAGTCGTTTTTCCAGAGCCATTTTCACCGATGATTGCCCAATTTTCGTTGTCGTTTATGACTAAATTTATATCGGTTAAAATAGTTGTTGTGCCTTTTTTGATGGTGAGATGTTTGAGTTTTAT
>JAYTUR010000495.1:0-1654 GCA_043744475.1 Saprospiraceae bacterium
TTTTAACCCCTCAGTAGGAAAGGTTAATTATGCTAAAAATACAAAACCGACCGTTTGGACTATCCCAACAAACACGGTTTTGCCCAAAAACAAAGCCGATTTGGCGTATTATTCCATTCCACAATTGGCAAGTCTGATAAAATACAGAAAAATAACGTCTGTTGACTTAACGCGGTTCTTCATTGACCGATTAAAGAAATACGCCGATACACTGCATTGCGTCATCAGTTTTACGGAGGACATAGCGATGAAAGAAGCCGCACAAGCCGATGCAGAAATTGCCAAAGGCAAATATCGGGGCATACTGCACGGCATACCTTACGGCGTAAAAGACTTATTTTCCGTCAAAAATACCTTGACAACTTGGGGCGCAGCACCTTATAAAGACCAAAAATTTGATGTGGATGCAGTTGTTGTGCAGAGATTGAGGGCTTCAGGTGCGGTTTTAATTGCCAAAATGTCAATGGGTTCATTGGCAAGTGGCGATGTGTGGTTCGGCGGCATCACGCGTAATCCGTGGGATTTAAAACAAGGTTCAAGCGGTTCATCGGCGGGTTCAGCTTCGGCAGTATCGGCGGGTTTATTGCCGTTTGCTTTAGGTACAGAGACGCAAGGCTCGATAGTGTCGCCTTCAACCCGTTGTGGCACAACAGGTTTGCGTCCTACATTCGGACGGGTCAATAGGGCAGGGGCGATGACTTTGTGTTGGAGTTTGGATAAGATAGGTCCGATTACACATTCTGCCTACGACGCAGCCATTGTGTTTGAAGCCATAAACGGGGGTGATACTGAGGGGGATAAAGCGGCGGTCAATGCACCTTTTTCTTATGCCAATGTGACGGATATAAAGAAATTGCGCATTGCTTATCCTAAAAACCTATTCGATTCCATTAAAAAAGATAGAAATGAGTGGCGAACCTTAGAAACATTTGAAAAAATGGGCGTTAAATTAATCCCAATTGAATGGAAAACAACCGTACCGACCCGCATCATGGGCGTAGTGTTGCAAAGCGAAGCCGCTGCCGCTTTCGATGAAATGACCCGCACCAATTTAGACGACGAACTGACCAGCCAAGGGCGTTTTGCGTGGCCCAATAATTTCCGTGCAGCTCGTTTTATTCCAGCTATTGAATACATCAACGCCAATCGTTTAAGGTCTAAAATGATGGTAGAAATCAATGATTTACTGAGGGGGTACGATTGCGTCATCATGCCGAGCTTTGAAGGCGATATTTTAGCCATTACCAACTTAACAGGTCAACCCGTCGTCGTTGCGCCCAATGGTTTTTTGAACGGACATCCGACAAGTATCTCTTTCTTAGGCAATTTGTTCGATGATGCGACGATATTGTCGGTTGCCAAAGCTTTTCAAGATGCCACGGATTTTGATGAGCAACATCCTGATATGTTTAAGCAATAGTTTTTTTGTTTAAACACAATAGCCACATAGGAAACATAGCTTTTTATAAAAAAAATAAAAAGCTGTGTTTCCTACGTGGCTACTGTTTTTTTAAAAAAGAGCAAAACAATAGGCAAAAAGCGCATAACTACCCGCAAAACCCCGCGCCGCAACCATCAGAACCCCGCAACGAAGTATAAAAGCCTTCCTATCGCTCAATAATACCCCAAATGCTCTTGTCAGAACGCTAAACGC
>JAYTUR010000496.1:0-1653 GCA_043744475.1 Saprospiraceae bacterium
GCGGTGTCTGCTTGCCAAAACCTTTTTCAGCCCAACTCGACGGCACGCGCACCCGTGGACCATAGGCATCAGGCGAAGCCGTTGTGGGCGACGACCAATATTTGACAATATCATCAAAATCAGAGCCTTTGTAGTACCAGCCGATAGGAAAACCGTCGAATTCCTCGAAACTGGGATTCGGCACGAGGTTGTCTTGCCCAATTTCAGATTGAGCAAAAAACAGGATTGGATAAAGGAAAAAACAGAGAAACGTAAAATTTAAGCGCATGACTATTGAATTTAATTGGTTCGTTAGGCTGTGAATAAGACAACGAAAAGTCATACGGTTTTATGCTGTTTTTGATGCTTAATTTTTTAATTTTTTCCTAACCTTGCGACACCTTGTAATGCCTTGTCGTAGTCTGAATTAAATTCTAAGGCTTGCTCAAAGTCTTTTAAAGCGGCTACTTTGTCACCCTTTTTTTCAGCAATTAAACCGCGATAGTAATACGCCTTGAAGTAGGTCGGCGACTCTTTTATACACAAATCGAAGTGAAAACGGGCTTTTTCAAAGTCATTTTGTTCAAAATATAAAAATCCTAAGTTGAAAATAACTGCGACATAATGCTGGTCGTGAATGATGATTTTACGATAAATATCAATCGCCTCTTGTGGTTTTTTATTCGATTGCAAATAAAAAGCCTTACCCATCAAAGCATTCACATCCAACGAATCTTGTAACAACACATTATCAAAATATTTTAAAGCCAATGGATTGCCGCGTTTGGTAAACAGTTGACCTAATTCAAAAAACGCATCTTTATTCTCCGCATTCAAATCCACCGCTTTTTGAAACGCATTAATCGCACGGGCATCGTCGCCTTGTTCTTTGAATACCATACCTGTTAAAAAATATGCCTCTGAGTTTTGAGGGTCTTGTTGCAATATCTTGGTAATTGTCTGCAAAGATTGGTCGTATTGTTTTGTTATCAAGTAAAATTCTGTTAATTTCAATAATGTAGGAATGCGTGTCGGTGCAATCGCTGCCGCTCGTTCCATCGTCTGCACTGCCAAACGAGACTGCGAATAGTCCAAATAAATATCTGCGAGAAAATGATGAAAATCAATATTATTGGAGTCCAACGACAGCGCGTACTGCATATCTTTTATGGCATAATCATAGCCGCCTTTTTCTCCATTGTCATTGAAAATTTTGGCTCTTTGATAAAACAAATTGGCATTTTTTGGATTTTTGAAAATCAAATCAGTCAAGGAGTCAATCGTCGGATTACCTGTTTTGCCATATTGCGGTGCATCCGTTTTCGGTTCATTTTTACATGATACCATCAAAATAGTAAGGGAAAGGGCTAATAAAGCGGTGAATTTTATGTTTTTCATGCGAAATTTTAATTTTAAAACTTAAAAACGGGAACAAAATTAGAAAATTATGCTTCCAATGAGCTTTCTTAAGGCCGTAAAACCATTTTTCTATGATAATAAAATGTAGCTTTGATTTTTTGGTTCTTTGACAATTTTAGTGGTCAACCTACTGAGGGGGTACTTATCGGATACTTTTAAAGTTAATGCTGTCAACTTAGTGGAATTAATTTGTTGAAAAAACAAGGATTCGTGCACATCTTTCCAAAAGTTGATAACTTTTGGAAAGTTTTAATG
>JAYTUR010000497.1:0-6322 GCA_043744475.1 Saprospiraceae bacterium
TCATAAGGTTTAAAAAAAATTTGAGAAAAAATTACCCCCCTCAGTATAATGTCAAAAATTGCCGCAAAAGTCGTCCTTTTCCCTTGAAAAATTCAAACCTTTCTCCAAAATCTACTTTTTAAATTTTCAGAATTGATTTATACTTGATTGTTCGATGTTAAATTTAGGCTATTGCATAGCATTGGTTCAAGTTTTGACGTAAGTTTGGCTTAAATTTCTAATACTCTGATTTAAAATTCAGTACACGCATAAATAAGACTCAACCCATGACGAGACTTTCCTTTCTTCTTTGTTTTTTCTTTTTATTGAAAACGAACACGCAGGCGCAACAAATGGCGATACGTAGCAGCAGCAACGACCATGTTAAAGGTGAAATTCTTTTTCAACTCAATAACAATCAATCACTTAAAGATTTCGAAGAACTGTTTTTCAAAAAAAGGATTGGTTATTTTTTTGATACTATTAAACCTATTTCTGAAAACTTGCGTGTCTATTCTTTGCATTTTGACGCAAAAGATGTTGATGAAAAAGAAGTTTTAGCGGTACTCAAAAGCACCCCCTCAGTATCTGCTGCTCAATTCAATCATTTTATTGAAGAACGTCGCAATCCAAACGACCCACAATTTTCGCAACAATGGTCTTTGCCCAAAATAAATGCCCCTTCAGTCTGGAACAAAACAACGGGCGGCACAACGGCTTGTGGCGATACGATTGTTGTTGCGATACTCGAAAGAGGCTTTAATGACAGACTTGCCGACGATTTGCAAGCCAATATTTGGCTCAACAAGGAGGAAATTCCAAACAACAATATTGATGACGATGGTGATGGTTATATTGACGACTATCGCGGCGTGGCATTTGTAGGCGGCAAAGACAATCATACTGCTATGGTTTCGGGTGTAACCGCCTTGGATATTAGGCATGGTGTCAGTGTTGCGGGTGTTATCGGTGCGGCGGGCAATAATGCCAAATTACTGACGGGTGTTAATTGGCAAGTCAAAATGATGCTTATTAGCGGCGTTACGAATGTAAGTGCTATCATACAGGCTTATGATTTTGTATTGGCAAAGCATAAATTGTATAAAAGTTCAAACGGCAAAAAAGGGGCTTTTGTGCCAATTACCAATTTTTCAGGTGGTTTTTCAAATTCAAGCCCTGCACAAAATCCGCTGTTATGTGCCGCTTACGATACATTGGGCAAATATGGTATTTTGAATTTTGTGGCTGTGGACAATCAAGATAATGATGTTGAAAAAATAGGCGATATGCCAACTTTGTGTGCCAAAGAGAGCATGGTCGCTGTTACGGCTTCAAACAAAGATGACAGTCGCGCGGGTTATGCTTACAGCAAAAAGTATGTTCATTTGGCTGCCCCCGGGCATGATGTCTTGATATTGTCACCTAATAATGCAACAGAAACAGATAGTGGGTCTTCTTTTGCTGCGCCCCTTGCCGCGGGTGCAGCGGCGTTATTATATAGTATGCCCGAAAATTTCCTGTGTCAACTCTCCAAAACCGATCCTGTTGCCGCGATGAAGGCTTTGAAAGGTGCGATACTGAGGGGGGTAGATGCCGCACCGGATTTGTCAACTAAAACGATTTCAGGTGGTCGGCTCAATGTTTTCAATGCTTATCAGCAATTGCGGCGCAGTTTTGGACAACCGATTGGCGACTATGATGTTCTGAAAATGTACCCCAATCCTGTTGATAAAAACTTGAATATCGTTTTTCAGCTACCCGAAATGGTTACAGCTGATATATTGATTGTCAATGCTTTAGGTCAAAAAATGTATCAACGAAAGATTGTTGATGCGGATTTGTTGGCGCAAAAATTGACTTTGCCGACTTATTGGCTGGTACCAGGTCTTTATTTTTTAACAGTTTCTACGAATCAATTTGAGGTGACTAAGAAGTTTGTTGTTGCAAGACCTTAGAAAGGTACAGCTTACTAACCGCCGTCGAAGTTGCGAACTTCGACGGCGGTGGATGCGACCGTTCAAAGTGATGTTTTAAAATAATATTTTAACAATTCTATTCATTAAACTTATTATTTCATGAACCGTGACGATTTAAAGATACAGACATCTCCCTTTTGTTCTAACGGTTTTTTTATGCTTTTCTTAGCTCTTTTGCTTCTTTTTGCATTGCCAACCAGTCTTTTTTCACAGGAATCAAAAGGTGGCATACCCCTCAGTATTTCTGAAAAAATAACCGTTTCCGAAGCCTACGATGTGCCTCAACCCGATTGGGCGCGCATACGCGAGGAGGACAAGGGCGCAATAGGCACTTTCCGTTTTTCTGTTCCCATTGCCGTGGATTTGACGATGCAGAATGCGGGAACGTGGCGTGATTTGCCCGATGGCAACCGTTTGTGGCAATGCCACATTCGCTCAAAAGGTGCTTTGGGTTTGGCTTTGAGTTTAGAGAATTTTGAATTGCCGAAAGGGGCAAAACTCTTCCTTTTAGCACCCGATGGGTCAAGCGTTTTGGGTGCCTATGATGCGGGAAATAATACTAAAAGTCGCACTTTTTTTATGGGCTTTGTCAAAGGACAAGAAGCTGTTTTAGAGTATTTTGAACCAAAAAACGTAGCAAAAAGTGCTGATTTTGCGATAAAAACCGTTTATCATGCCTATAATAAAACGATGATGGGCGGTGTCGGTTTTGGTGCGTCGGTAAGTTGTAATATCAATATCAATTGCCCAACCGCATTGAATTGGCAAACGCCTAAACAGGGTGTTGTGCGTATCCTTGTCGTCACAGCGCAGGGTACAGGTTGGTGTAGCGGTGGACTTGTTAACAATACACGACAAGACGGTAAACCTTATATTTTGAGTGCTTATCACTGTGTGGATGGTTTTACGCCGCTTTATGACCAATGGACTTTTTTCTTCAATTATGAAAGTCCGACTTGTCAAAATCCGTCATCAGAGCCGATTAGTCGCTCCATTCAAGGGTGTGTGAATAGGGCAGGTGCGCGTGAGACGGATTTTTTATTGCTTGAATTGAATTTCAGAATTGCCCTTGATGTCAATGCGCAATACCTCGGTTGGAATCGGGATTCGACGACATTACCGACTTCAACGGTGATGATTCATCATCCGCAAGGCGATATTAAAAAGTACAGCCGCGACAGCCGACCTGCGACTGTTTTTAATGGGATGATTTCGTGGAATAACGGGGCTGTTTCGCTACCTGGCAGTCATTTGAACAGCGTTTTTGATGAAGGAACGGCAGAACCAGGTGCATCGGGTGCGCCTCTATTTGACCAAACGGGGCGTATTATAGGGCAGCTACATGGCGGTGATTTAGTGGATTCTTGCCATGTTCGGTATATGCTAAGTGGTTGGTTTGCAAAGTCTTGGGACGGAAACGGTACACCTGCGACCCGACTAAAAGATTGGCTTGACCCCCTCAGTTCAGGTGTGAAAACACTCGGTGGAACGGCTACGCCGAACACAACGGTCGTCAGTGGGATTATAAAAACATGGCGGAATGATGCGATGTCAAATCAAAAAATCGTCATCGGAAATGACTCCACGACGACCAATGCTTCGGGTGTTTTTACCTTAAACTATGTGCCTTTGAATACGCCTGTAACGGTTAAAGTCAGTCGTTTGACAAATATGGACAATGGGGTTGATGCAGTTGATATACTGTTGATTCGCCGTAATTTATTGGGTCTCAATACCTTACGCACGGAACAATTAATTGCAGGAGATGTTGATAGGAGCGGTGAATTAGATGCAGTGGATATTTTGCATCTGCGTCGTTATCTTTTGGGGATTATACAAAATTTGCCAAGTGGCAAGTCGTGGCTTTTTTTCCCAGAGTCAACGATTCAAAACCCCAATTCGCCTGTTGATTTATTTAATGTGACGTTTAATGGAGCTGTTTTTAATTTTAATTTAATTGGCATAAAAACGGGCGATGTAGATGGGTCGGCTGACCCGAGTCAATAGTTTTAGCTGATAAAAACTAAACAAAAGGGTTGACTATCGTTATTCTATTATCAATCGAATGCCCATTTTGCATATCTTCTGAATATAAAATTGTGCAATTGGATTCAATTGCAGCAGCAATAATTTGAGAATCATAAAAACTATAACCATATCTTTCAGCAATATCCGTAGCCTTGATGATTGTTGACAAGGTATTCGCATACAATACAGTATTATCTCCGATTTCGGATAATAATGCTCTGATTAAAGCCCAATCTAAGTGAAATTTCTTACGAAAAACATTTGAAAATTCATTCAAAACTTGTGTACTAATGGTAGGTGTATGCCATTCAATAATCTCTTGAGCCTTATCTTTTTTGATTGCCTCAAGGTCATTATGGGCATAAATAACTATGTTACTATCCAAAAAATATTTATCTTTCATAGAGTTCTTCTCGATTAAAGATATAATCTCTATCAGCCGTTGCAATACTGACGACCGTAAATTTTTTCTTTTTACGTTCTTTAGCCGTTTGTTCTTCAACCGTCTGCTCTGTTTGATTGTCAGTAGTTTCAATTTCTACATAAGTCAAACTTGTCAGAAATTGAACTAATAGCGCATAATACGACTCTTTGATTTTTAATGTTAACTGTCTCATTTTCATTATTTTTTTTTACAAAAGTAAGATTTTTTATACGCTTGTACAAGTCTCTATGCAGCAAGGTGTACATTATTTTAACCAATATAGGTAAAAACACTAACATTCAGTAGTGGCATGGTCTTTTGAATGAAGAACACAATAAAAGGGAAATCATACTGAGGGGGTGCTTAACATAAGGCAAAAGTGAAAATTACTTAACATAAAACAAAGATAGGGGTGAAATTCAATAATTTTGCTCTCTTTATCCGTTTATTTCCTAATTTTGGCGGCGTTTTCAAAACAATTACAATCATCAGAAATTTTAATCAATATACGTGTTTACATTTTTTTCACATCTTGGTAGCTATTTAATCATGCTGCGTACAGCATTCTCAAAGCCTGAGAAATGGCGTATGTATTGGATTGAAACAGTGCGACAAATGAATGATATTGGCGTTGGTTCGGTCATTATCGTCGCATTAGTGTCGGTTTTCGTAGGGGCTGTTGCTTCTGTTCAGTTTGCTTATCAGCTCAATGGACAGTTGGTGCCGCGTTATTACATTGGCTATATCGTTCGCGATTTATGTATCATAGAGATGTCTCCGACCGTCTCTTGCCTAGTTTTGGCGGGTAAAGTCGGCTCCAATATGGCTGCTGAAATCGGTGGTATGCGCCAAAAGGAGCATATTGATGCGATGGAAGTCATGGGTGTCAATACAGCCGCCTATCTCATTATGCCTAAAATTATCGCTGCCCTTGTGATGATACCGTTATTGGTAGCTCTTTCCGCATTCTTAGGTATTTTAGGCGGTTATTTAGCCAGTGTTCCGACTGAATTATTGTCTCATGGCGATTATGTACGCGGCTTGCGGTCATTTTTTGAGCCATACAATGTGTTCATCATGTTCGTCAAAGCAACCGTATATGCCTTTTTATTAACGTCTATATCCTGTTATCAAGGCTATCACGTTAAAGGAGGTAGTGTCGAACTCGGTCAAGCATCTACAAATGCCGTCGTTTACAGTGATATTGGTATCTTATTGGCTGACTATCTTATTACCATCGTTTTAACAGGCTGATTCGGTGTTCGTTATTTGTTAACCGTTATTCGGAAATTCGTTATTAGAGAATGACAGTCAACGAATAACGGTTAACAAATAACAATAACGGTTAAAAAATAATGATTAACGAAATGATTCGAGCAGAAAATATAACTAAGTCCTTTGGAGATCAACAAGTGTTGAAAGGCATCTCTGTGATTTTTGAAGAAGGTAAAACCAACCTTATCATCGGGCGTTCAGGTGCGGGTAAAACCGTTTTGTTGAAGTCACTTATTGGACTCGTTCAGCCTACAACAGGCACTGTGTGGTATGACGATGTGAACTTTACAAACCTCGGTAAGGAAGAATTACGGGCTGTAAGGATGCAAATCGGTATGCTTTTTCAAGGTTCTGCCTTGTTTGACTCCTTATCGGTTGAGCAAAATATCCGTTTCCCGCTGGATATGTTTACCAATATGACGGGCAAGGAGAAGTTAGCCCGTGTTAATGATTGTCTTGATAGGGTGAGCCTCACTGGGGTCAATAAGAAATTTCCATCGGAACTGTCAGGTGGTATGCAAAAAAGGGTCGGCATTGCACGCGCTATTGTTTTGAATCCAAAATATCTGTTTTGTGATGAACCGAACTCGGGGCTTGACCCTAAAACTTCGATGGTGATTGATGAATTGATTCGTTCTAT
>JAYTUR010000498.1:0-1651 GCA_043744475.1 Saprospiraceae bacterium
ATCCCGAAAGAAGGCAATAGAGTTAGCAAAAGAAGCCATCAGAGACAGTGTGAGACGAGCGCAAGGTATCACGATTGAAGAATCTTTTGGCTTAAAATCGCCTACAAATGGCATCAAAAAAGACTCCATTGAACCTGTTTCTGTTTATGGACATCAGGTTTTTAGAGATGGAAAATTATCTTTCATAAAAGATAAAGATTTTAACGCCTCTGATTCTTATGTCTTAGCAAGTGGTGATAAAGTGACGATTAGTATCTCTGGCGTGGCATTTTACAATCAAACTTTTACAATTAATACTGAGGGGTATATTCAGCCCGATAGAATGCCGCGGGTCTTTCTCAAAGGTTTGCCTTTGAGTGTTGCCAAACGCAATTTGCAATCAAATTTCCAACGATTTTATCCCTTTTCTCCCAACGATTTTTTAGTTTCGGTCAATGCAGCACGTATCGTCGTTGTCAATATCGTTGGCGAAGTTGTCAAGCCAGGCAGTTTTACTGTTTCGGCAGGCAATTCGGCTTTTAATGCCCTTGTCGCTGCGGGTGGACCAACTGATATTGGTAGTGTGCGTAATATTCGCCTTATCCGAGCAGGTTCAAATGAGAAAAAACGCCTTGATGTTTATGAATTTTTAAACGACCCCTCAGTCGCGCGCGATTTTTCTTTGTTTGATAATGACTATATCAGTGTACCCGTTGCGGAACGGATTGTCTCAATCACAGGTGGAGTACGTCGTCCTATGAAATACGAATTAATCGGCGGTGAACATTTGATGAAAGCCTTGACTTATGCGGGTGGTTTGGCGGAAAATGCTTACCAAACGACTTTGCAAGTCCGTCGTTTTGTCAACGATAAAGAAAAAATCATAGATGTCAATTATAAAGACCTAAAGGGAAGAGGGGGCGATTTTGAATTGTTAAACGGTGATTCGGTCGTTGTTAAAGCCATTCCGACCATTTTTGAAAACTTTGCGCACGTTGTCGGTGCGGTTGACTTGCCTGGCAAATATGAGATAACGGAAGGCATGACGGTCAGAGATGTCATAGTCAAAGCCGTTTTGCAAAAAGAAGCTCGCACAGACATTGCTTATTTACAACGCACAAATGCCGACCAAACATTGCAACTTAAACTCTTGAATGTTGATGACATTTTAAAAAATCAAAACGCTGCAACAAACTTTAAACTCCAAGCAAAAGACCGATTGCTAATTTATGCCAAAGAAAATTTTGCGACAAAAGACTCCGTTTTTGTAAAAGGTGCGGTCAAAACGCCTTTACGTTTTCCTTTTGACCCGTCAAAAACGATTCGCATCAGCGACATTGTAAATTTGGCAGGTGGATTAAGACCTGACGCAACGGATTTTGCATACATCGTTCGGCGTGACCCGAATAATTCAAAATTGGTTGAATACAAAAGAGTAGAACTGAAAAAAGCATTAGACAATGTCAATTCTGATGACAATCTCTTTTTACAAGCCAATGATGAATTGCGCGTGCAATCGCGGGTGACTTATGTGGACGAGGCTTACGTACGTGTTTCAGGTGCTGTACGCATCCCTGGTGAGTATAAATGGGACGAAACACTGACTTTACGCGATGTTTTGACGCTTTCGGGTGGTTTGAAACTTGAAGCGGCTGCCAATCGGGTTGATGTT
>JAYTUR010000499.1:0-6318 GCA_043744475.1 Saprospiraceae bacterium
GTGGGCAAACCGACGGTCTTTGTGACGTATTTTTCCAATTTTATTTGTTGCCGCAACGTCTTGTTTTGAATCAAATCGGCGATTTTAACGCCTAAATCCTTTGCCATACTTTCCACGATCGGATAACTTTCGGGGTGAACAGCTGAATTGTCTAACGGATTGCTCGCCTCACGAATGCGCAGGAAGCCCGCGCACTGTTCAAAAGCCTTTTCGCCCAAACGCGGCACTTTTTTGATTTGACTACGGCTTTTGAATGCGCCATTTTCAGCCCGATAATTTACAATGTTTTGCGCCAAACTCGGACCCAAACCCGATACGTACGTCAATAGATGTTTACTGGCTGTGTTGAGATTAACACCGACTAAGTTTACACAACTTTCAACGGTTCTATCCAAACTTTCTTTCAGAGCGGATTGATTGACATCGTGTTGGTATTGCCCAACGCCAATGGATTTAGGGTCAATTTTGACCAATTCTGCCAATGGGTCCATCAAACGGCGACCAATAGAGACCGACCCACGCACCGTCAAGTCCAAATCAGGAAATTCCTCGCGCGCCACATCGGAAGCGGAATAAATAGACGCGCCTGCTTCGTTGACACTAAATATACTGAGGGGTGTCGGAAAGGCGATGGATTCGCACAAAGTCTCCGTCTCGCGTCCACCCGTGCCATTCCCGATGGCAATAGATTCTATCTGGTACTTCTGAACGAGTCTTTTGATTTTATCAACGGCTTCAGCTTCATTATACAAGTAAATTGTGGTATTTTCCTTCAAATTACCGCTTTCATCAAGACAAACGATTTTACAACCTGTCCTAAATCCGGGGTCAATACCCATGACACGACGCTGTCCCAAAGGGGCTTGAAGGAGCAATTGTCTTAGGTTTTCAACGAAAACGGCTATCGCTTCGGCATCGGCTTTGTCTTTCGAGAGGTTTCTAAATTCGGTTTCAATGCTCGGAGCTAAGAGCCGTTCATACGCATCAAAAACCGCTTTTTGCACTTCGTCCGCCGCTTCGTTATTGGCCGTTAAAAACAAATCTTCCAATTTATGAACAACAAATTCCTCGTCTTGTGGCGCAATACCGACCCTTAAAAAGCCTTCATCTTCTCCTCGACGCATCGCTAAAAGTCTGTGCGACGGCGATTTACTGAGGGGTTCTGAAAAATCGAAATAATCCTTGTATTTTGCGGCTTCTGCCTCTTTGGATTTCACCAATTTTGAACGAATTTGGGCTTCCCGATTGTAGATATTCCGCACCGTTGCCCTCGCTCTTTCATCCTCATTAACCATTTCTGCGATAATGTCTCTCGCACCCGCCAAAGCCTCTGCGATTGTTTCGACTTGTTCATTCAAGAATTTGGCGGCTAATGTCTCTACATCTTTTACTTTTTGCATGAAAAGCTCAACTGCCAACGGCTCTAAACCTTTTTCACGCGCCATAGATGCGCGGGTTTTGCGCTTTTGTTTGTAAGGCAAATACATATCTTCTAAATCGGTCAAACTGTAAGTCGCTTGAATGCGTTTGCGCAAACCATCGGTCAATTTACCTTGCTCTTCGATGCTTTTTAAGATGGCTTCGCGGCGTTTTTCGAGTTCTTGCAGCTTTTGATATTGCGTTTTGATGTCGCTGACTTGTACTTCATCGAGCGAACCCGTCACCTCTTTGCGATAGCGAGAAATAAAGGGAATGCTTGCACCTTCGTCGAGCAATTGAGCGGTATTTTCAACTTGTTGCGTTCTGATGCCCAACGTATTGGCGATGATTTGGATGTGTTTCGGATTCATGAACGGTTAATGTTTTATTTTTAAGTTTTAACTCAACGTGTTGTTCAAAACTTGATTTTTGGATAAAGAGGCGCAAATTTACGTGAAAAACAGATTTTTCAAAGAAATGTCAAATCTTCTCCGTTTTTTTGCCCTTTAAATTCTAATTCGACTCGTTCTTTTTTATTCTAAAATAAACTCATACACAATGCGATTCACTAACCTACTCATCTACTTACTGACTTCATTAGTAATTTTCAGTTACTGCAAATCGGAAACGACGAAAACGACAGCCCAAACAACGGAAATACAATTATCAGGCATCAACAAAGTACAAATATTGGACAGTGTGGCTGCCTCGAAAGCCATTATTCGTGATGATTTGGAGCATTTTTTTGATAAAATAACGGCGGTTGATGCCGCTATTCAAATGAAAAAAACCTATCCCGTTACTGCACCAAAAGATGAAGTGCTTTCGGATTATAAAGGCTTTTTGCAAGGCGATGTGTCCACTTTCACAAAAGAAGAATCTGAATTTATCGTCAAAGCGATGAATAATGCTTTTAATTTATGCCAAAATGTGTCCGATAAATTCTTTCCTGAAGAGATTTTACTCATCAAATCGCATGGATTAGCCTACGGCGAAGATACCTATTATACACGCGAAAACTGCATCATCATACCCAAACAAGCCTTAGCCAAACGTAATTATGAAGAATTTATGAAAGTCTTACTTCATGAAATCAGTCATGTCGTTACACGTACCCGCCCATCTATAAAAACGCAATTATACGCCCTCATTGGTTTTAAAAAAATGGCTAATCCTTTAATTATCAACGACTCTTTAAAAGAACGCCTTTTAACAAACCCTGACGGTGTTGAACAAAGTTGGGCAACGACTTTAACAACGGCTGATAAGAAAAGCGTTTTTGCGATACCTTTATTGTATGCCAGAAACAATGTATGGTTGCCAACCAATCCTGATTTTTTTGACAATATGGGTTGGAACTATTTTGAAATCGAACCTTCTGCCGATGCTAAGTCGCTCGTCGTTGTGACGCGTGGCGATCAGCAACAAAGTACGCTTGACACAAAGGGCATTAATGAGATGTTTCAAAAAAATTATAATACCCAATACATCATTCATCCTGATGAAATTATTGCGGATAATTTTTCGATTTTGATGCTATCTGAAAAGAAATCCGATATTTTGACCCTTTATACTGAGGGGGGGCGGACATTGATTCGGAAAATGCGGGCAGTGTTGGCGGAGTGATTATTTATGGTTAGATTCGCACAGTCATTTTTTTGACCACAGATTGAGCCGATATGACGGGTTTACGCTGATTTTCCTTTCTAACTTTAATAATTAAAAAAAATCAGCGAAAATCTGTTGTATCGGCTCAATCTGTGGTCATCCA
The DNA here is from genome assembly GCA_043744475.1 of Saprospiraceae bacterium. Lineage (GTDB taxonomy): Bacteria > Bacteroidota > Bacteroidia > Chitinophagales > Saprospiraceae > JAAFJT01. Next base: position 3,191 of record JAYTUR010000499.1, read on the forward strand.
TCACATTCATTCAATAATATCTCACATGAGAAAACGTGTATTAAACATCGCTGGTATTGTTCTTCTTTTCATTTTCCTCACTTTGCTAACGCAAATCGGCGGCATCGTCTATCTTTTATGTTTGCCGATTTTTAAGTTTTACAAAAAAAGAATTGGTCGTCCGATTCTACATATTATATTGAATATCAGTACCTTTTGCATTTTATATGCTTTTACTTCGTTTGTCGTTGTGCCACCTTTGGCAGAAAGTTATGGACGTGTACCCATGCCTTATGACGAGATGAATCTGCATATTCGTCAACATAATCTTTGGACGGTGATACTCAATCGGCATTACGTTGTGCCTGCTTTGCGGACGGTTACTGAGGGGGTCGCTCAAAAATTATCTGCCTCTGATACGAGCCTTGTTGTCACTTATTTGGATTGTAATTTTCCTTTTTGGGTGGGTTTCCCACTCGAACCACATTTGAGCCATGATGATGGTCGCAAGATAGATTTGTCATTTATGTATTTAGATGCTGAAACACAAAAACCGACGGCAGAACGTCCTTCATGGCTTGGTTATGGCGTTTGTGAAGAACCCCGTGCTGGTGAGGAAGACCGTGCAGCGTTTTGCGCTGAACAGGGTGGTTGGCAATACAGTTTTATGAAAAATAATATTATTTCTCAATCTTTAAAGCGTAAATATCCCTTCGATGAAAAACATACGGCTGCCATGATCCGTTTTTTTATTGCCGACCCACATGTGAATACCGTTATGATTGAACCTCATTTAGAAAAACGGTTGGGTTTTTCAAATCAACCGAAAGTGAAGTCGCCGCCTTGCAATTCTGTGCGTCATGATGACCATCTTCATGTCAGTATTTATTGATTTTGAAGGCTGATTATCCAGATTAGGGAAATTTTAAAAATTTCCCTAATCTTTTGCACAACACCGCTAATACTATCAAACATCCTTACCTTTTTATCTAAACCATACTTTACAAATGAAAAAATATTCGTTTTTATTCTTAATTCTCCTACCCTATTTCGTTTTTTCGCAACAAGCCAAAGGTGATTATCCATATCACGGTGTCAATTTCACGCAAGTGACCTTGCAAGACAATTTTTGGTTGCCACGTATGGAAATCAATCGAAAATCAAGTATTCCCCACAATTTTTCTAAATGTATCGAAACAGGTCGTGTCAAAAATTTCACGAATGCCGCGGCGCATGAAGGCAAATTGTGCACGATTTATCCCTTTGACGATACCGATATTTACAAAACACTGGAAGGTGCAGCTTACTCGCTGCATATATATCCCGACCCTGTTTTAGATAAATTATGCGATTCGTTGATTGCGATTGTTGCCAAAGCACAAGAGCCAGATGGTTATCTTTATACGGCACGTTCGATTGATTCAGCGGCGGGTCATAGTTGGATGGGTAAAACCCGTTGGGTTAAAGAGGAGGAATTGAGTCATGAATTGTACAATTCCGGACACCTTTTTGAAGCGGCAGCAGCGCATTTTTTAGCCACTAAAAAGCGAAATCTCTTAGATATTGCCTTGAAAAATGCTGATTTATTGGACAGAACCTTCGGAAAAGGCAAATTGATGGTGGCACCCGGACATGAAGTCGTTGAAATGGGATTGGTTAAACTTTATCGTGTAACGGGTCAAATCAAGTATCTCAATCTCGCCAAATTCTTTATTGATGCACGAGGTCGCACAAAAACGTATTCCAAAACAAGTAAAGATTTGTGGGAAAATGGCGCGTACTGGCAAAACCATAAACCCGTTACGGAACAAACGGAAGCCGTGGGTCATGCGGTTCGAGCAGCATATCTTTATACAGGCATGGCAGACGTGGCTGCTTTGACCGATGAACAAGGCTATATTGATGCGATTAATAAAATTTGGCTCAATGCGGTGACTAAAAAAACGTATATCACAGGCGGCATCGGTGCGGCAGGCAATGGCGAGGCATTTGGCGACAATTACGAACTGCCAAACGAGGATGCTTATTGTGAAACGTGTGCGGCTATCGGCAATGCGTATTGGAATTACAGAATGTTTTTGTTGAATGGCGATGGCAAATATTTTGACGTTGTGGAGCGCATTATTTACAATGGCTTTTTGGCGGGTGTGAGTCTCGATGGCAAAGGATTTTTCTACACCAACCCTATGGAAACCAATACGCGCAATGGTAAACCGACGGGTGAAGCGGCACGTTCTGCATGGTTTGGATGCTCTTGTTGCCCGACGAATATTGTGCGTTTTATACCTTCTTTGCCCGGTTATATGTATGCCAACAAGGACAATAATGTGTATATTAACCTTTTTTCAAGCAGTACAGTGGCTGTGGTTTTGGATAATGGGAATAAGGTCAATTTGAGTCAACAAAGCGATTATCCGTGGGACGGTATGGTAAAAATCACGGTTAATCAGTTCGATAAAAACAATTTTAATCTGCGGGTGCGTATTCCGGGATACGCGCGGAATGAGGCTTTTCCAAGCAATTTATACCAATTTTCGGATAATTCAGCACAAAGAGCCGTCATAAAAGTCAATGGTCAGGAGTTTTATTATACACTTGATAAAGGTTATGCGATTATCACAAGAGATTGGAAAAAAGGCGATGTTGTAGAAGTAAATTTACCGATGGAAGTGCGTCGCGTTGCCGCTAATGAAAACGTCAAAAATGATATTGGAAAGACCGCTATACTGAGGGGCCCTATTGTCTATTGTGCGGAGTTTGCAGACAATAGTAACCGCGCCAGCAACCTTGTTTTAAGCGATAATGCGACGTTTTCAACTGAATATCACAAGGATTTATTAAATGGTGTGATGGTTGTGAAAAGCACCGCAACGGCTGTCAATATTGAAGACAACGGCACTAAAATCAGTAGTCAGATACAGCCTCTGACCCTCATCCCTTTTTATGCCCGTTGCAATCGCGGCGTTGGAGAGATGCGTATTTGGCTGCCTCGTAAGATTGTAAATGTGGATTTGTTGGGGTATTAATAATTAACGTGAATTCGGAAATATTACTGGCTCTTTCTCGCTTCGCTCAAAAATCGCCTTTGAAAGATTTTTTTTTAGTGGCGAGCGAATTTTTAATAGAAAAAATTGAAAATTTTTCTATTA
>JAYTUR010000500.1:0-1650 GCA_043744475.1 Saprospiraceae bacterium
CGGCTTTTTCTTCGGCTTGGGCTTTCTCGGCTACTAATTTTTCGGCTTCAACTTTGCGCTTTTGTACTTTTGACGCATCTAACCTTTTCAAGTAGTAACCCTGCAAACGCTTAAACATTGCAACAGCATCAGGCAGTTTGTTTTTACCTGTGGCGGCTGTTTTGATGTAGGCATAAAAAGTAGAAACGCCACTTAATGCTTCAGAGCCTGCTAACATGCGATTGCGCCGAACGTTTAAGTACATCTCAAATAACCCATCTTCAATTTCATACAATTGGTCATGGAGGGTGTCGCTGACCTGAACATTTGCCATTTTGAAAACAGGCGGCAGTAAATGTTCTGCTTCTTTGGCTTCGCTGAGGCAATCGCTGGTCAATACTTTGTCGCCATCGCCGACTTTTAGAAGGCTGGGCACTTCTTCCTCTGTGACATTGGTGAGGAAAGGTGACAATTTACTGTTAACGGACTTGATGGTTGTTTTAACGTCGTTTAGCTCTTCGTCCGTGAAGATGCGCATGAGACGGTTTCCTGTTTGACTCATCTTTGTTATGATGGTTTTTGCGAACAGTGAACAGATACGGTTCTTTGATGAAGTGTTGCTGTTGTTTGAGGTCTGTTATTGCTACGCAACTGTTTTATTATTAGTTTCATACACATAAGAAAAAATTAAAAAAAATAAGAAATAATTATACTTGGTGTCGTCAAAAAACCTTTGTAGATTTATTAGGTTTTTTACAGCAGTACGCACGACATATTTTGCACAATAAAACTACGTGAATTTATGCTAACAATCGCTATTGCCATACAAAAAGGTGGTTCGGGGAAAACGACGACGACGGTTAATCTTGCGGCGGCTTTTAAGCGGTTGGGTAAACGTGTTTTAGTGATTGATGCCGACCCACAAGCGAATTTGACAAATGCTTTGGGCTTTATGCACGAACCTGAACCGAATATTTATCATCTATTGAAGGCGGCTGGAAATGAGGGCGATGTGGATGTGCATAAAGCGATTATACAGACGCAGACGGGTTTGGATTTGTTGCCCGCCTCGTTGGAATTGGCGGCGGCGGAAATGGAATTGGTGAGTGTGTATGGACGGGAGCATTTGTTGACGCATATTGTCGGTTTACTGAGGGGGGCGTATGATTATGTGTTGATTGATTGTCCGCCTTCGATTGGCATTTTGACGGTCAATGCCTTGGTGGCGAGTGATTGGGTGTTGATGCCGATGCAGCCCGAGTTTTTGCCAATGAAAGGACTACGCAGTTTTTTGAGGAGTCTGGCAGTGATAAAACAGCGGCTCAATCGGCGACTCGACTTATTAGGCATTGTTTTGAGCCGTTACGACGATAGAAAGTTGATGAATCGGGATATACGAAAAACGTTGGAAGTAGAGTTTGCAGGAAAGGTGTTTGAGACAAAGATTCGGTCTAATATTGCTGTGGCGAAGGCGCAAGAAAGGGGCTTAGATATTTTTAGTTTTGATGAAAAGTCGAATGCCGCAATTGACTATATGAAATTGGCAGAAGAGTTTTTAATGAAAATACAAGAACAGGAATAGTTGTTTAGCCTCCTGCGTCGTTCTTTAAGTGATGCTTGTCGGGTACACCTTTTGGAAAGTTCGAACTTTCCAAAAGGTATGCACAAAAC
>JAYTUR010000501.1:0-6309 GCA_043744475.1 Saprospiraceae bacterium
ACTAAGGCGATTTCAGCAACATATCAATCATTTCTTCCGCACTGTATTTCGATTGAATGATAGAATTGTAAGCCACACGACCAGTTTTGTCCACAATAAAATAATTTGGCACACCTTGAATACGCAAATTGATACGCAACAAGCGATTATCGTCTAAGCCTTGAATCCCTTTCATGGGGTGTTCTTTGAGGTATTCTTTCCATGTGCCCATATCCGAATCGGCAGAAACATACATAAAAATAACATCTTTGCCACTGTATTTTTCGGCTAAACGCTGGGTATATTCTATCGTTGGTTTGCAAGGACTACACCATGTTGCCCAAAAATTAAGGACAATAATTTTGCCTACAAAGTCTTGTTGGCGAATGGTGTTTTTATGTATGTCATCAAATTCAAAGGGCGTAATGTATTCATTGATAACCATTCCCTTGAATATCAACGGTTTACCCGATGGGTCATAATCTTCTAAAGGAATAAAACCGGGTGCTGTATTAAACGCCAATTTCCGTTTGTCATCACCTACTGAAAAATTTACAGTCGGTTGCCCCCAGTCAGTATTTTTAGGTTTGGTCTCATCGCTGACGACAGGTGGCGAAGTGGTTTCCACCTTTGTTTCCACAGGTTTCGCTTCGGTGTTGACGACAGGTGGCGAAGTATTTTCCACCTTTGTTTCCACAGGTTTCGCTTCGATGCTGATGACAGGCGGCGAAGTATTTTCCACTTTCGTTTCCACAAGTTTCGCTTTGGTGCTGACAACAGGCGGCGAAGTATTTTCCACTTTCGTTTCCACAGAATTAGTATTGCCATCACTACTAATAGGCTTATTTTCTGGAATAATTGTATTAATGGTCTTAGGTATGGTATAGGTGTTTATGATATCCGAGCTATCCAAATTAGTGTATTCTGGATGGCATTCTTGTAAATTTTTAGCATAATAGGTGCGATCTGCCCCATACGATTCAACACTACAATTTGATGGAATATTCAAACGACGAATGCCTTTCATCCTATCTGCATTAGACAAATTTTGGAATGATTTTAATACCTGATTGTAGTTATTATGGTCTAAATTTTGTTCAACAAACTCCTTAATGTGCTTATCTACAACATCTGCATTTTCATAGATACTGCTATAAATAATATCTTTAGCGATTGAAAAAAACAAGACTTTTCCGCTTAAATATTTATCAAAACCACACAAAGCTGCACCCAAATCGAAGCACAAACGATTATGAACGACTTTCTCAACAATTGTTTTTTCAGTAATGTAAACAGATGAAATAGGTACCCATCCTATCCGCCCTGTATTTGTTTTTATTTTTATGAAAATATCTTCAAAAGTATTTTTCTCACCTACGTAGTTAAATTTTTCACTTGTGAATAGGTTTAGATAAATAGCTTCTTCATTTGGGGACAACCATGCCACAACATCTCTTGTTAAGTAAGGTTCTTCAATCACACGTAAACTGTGGCTTTTGGGTTTGACCACCTTAACAAAAATATTTTTTTCTTCTACAAATTTAACGGTGTTACTTTTTCCTGAACTATTTCTATCGCTCAAAAACCCCAAATACAAATCAAGATATCTGAGATAATATTCATTGTTAAGGGCTTTAGAATAAACATTATCAGTTTCTAAAGTGAAGTTGAAATAACTGTCTTCAATCATACGATTGGGGTCAGCATTATTCAAACCATATTTTTGAGGATACAACATCAGCTCGTAAGCCCGCCAATAATTGATGTCATTGGTCGCAAATTCAAGAAAATCATTTGAGAAAGTTGCCTTTTGAGCAAAAGGATAAATATCGTAAAAGCTACGTTTTTCAAGGAAAATGCTGTCAATATACTTCAAATAATCTTTTGACCCTTTTTCAATGCGCGCTTTTTCTAATGTGTCTTCGTTGAGCCAGTCGGGGAAATGTATTTGATTTTTAACCAAATAGGTATTGTGAGCGGCGGCACTCCCATCAAATGAGACAGTGTTGATGAAGTCGGCACTCGAAAAGTGCATCTTGAGGGTGTCTCCTGGAGCGACATATAATTTGACAGTTTCTTCGCGGTAGGTACAGAGTAATGCGCGTGGTTCATTTAGTTTAACCCTAACCGCAAAAACGTTATTTGTATCTAAGATGGCTTCAAAACTACCTTCTTCAAGTGAAAAATTATTGCGTTTGTATTCAAAACGAACAACACGTGATAAGGGAGAGTCCACTTTTCCAAAGATAATCGCATCACTTTGGGCATTACCCGAAGTAACGAAACAACAACACATTATTGTCAAGAATAGGGTTGTAAAGTGTTTTCTCAATAACACAGACATAATTTCGGTATTTTGAAAAAAAGCGGTAAGTAGGTTTGTTCTTGTAATGTGATTTTGCTGCAAAAAGGTTATTTTTTCGTTGATTTCTAACACGAATTTCACAAATAACACGAATTAAAATTGACTTGAACATGTACGAAATTTTTAAAATTTCGTACATCTGAAAATTCGTATCATTCGTGAAATTTATGTCAAAAAAAATTAATAATTGAAAATACCTTGTGGTGAATCAATTGTTAAAGTCTCTTTTCCTTCAGTATTCTCTTTCACATACCCAATAATTTGGGCATCAATATTAAACATTTTACCTGCGGCAACCAAACTTTCAGCTATTTTTTCATCGCAATATATTTCTAAACGATGTCCCATATTGAAAACTTGATACATCTCGCGCCAGTCGGAATCAGATTCAGACTGTATCATTTTGAACAAAGGTGGCACGTCAAAAAGGTTATTTTTAACGATATGTTTATTTTTGACAAATTTCAAGACTTTGGTTTGACCACCGCCTGTATTGTGAATAATGCCATGAATTTTACCCCCCTCAGTATTTTCCAAAATTTCTTTAAGCAAAGGCAAATAAGTGCGTGTTGGAGATAATAATAATTTGCCAACCGTAATTATTTGATTATTAACTTCTAACGTGTCAGTTAATTTTTTATTTCCTGTATAAACAACCGATGTCGGTGTTTCAGGTGCATAAGATTCAGGATATTTTGTTCTATAAACAGCGCTCAAAACGTCATGTCGCGCCGAAGTCAAACCATTGCTGCCCATACCGCCGTTGTATGCGTCTTCATAACTTGCTTGTCCTGATGACGAAAAACCAACAATCAGGTCACCTGCTTTGATATCATTGACGATTAAATCATTGCGTTTCATGCGTGCAAAAGCCGTGTAACCCACATCTATCGTCCGAACAATGTCACCTACGTCAGCCGTTTCGCCACCTGCCAAGTGAATCGGAATACCGAAAGCACGCATTTTTTCCGTAAATTCTACTGTTGCTTCTATCAAAGTTTTGACAACATCGCCTGAAATAAGGCTTTTATTGCGACCAATCGTAGAGGACAAAATGATGTCATTGACACAACCCACACACGCCATATCGTCCAAATTCATCACAATCGAGTCCTGAACAATACCTTTCCAGACCGATAAATCGCCTGTTTCGCGCCAATACATATAGGCAAGGCTTGTTTTCGTCCCCGCCGTATCGGCGTGCATGATATTGCAATAATCGGCATCTCCAGCAGCAAAATCGGGTAAAATTTTACAAAAAGCCGTTGGATACAACCCTTTATCAAGGTTTTGAATGGCATTATGCACATCTGTTTTATTGGCTGAAACACCACGTAGTGCATATTTTTGAGCGTCTGCTTGCATATCTTAAATTTTCCGCAAAGGTATTTATTTCTAAAAATACCCCCTCAGTATTCTGTTTTAATTTTTAAATTGTGTCATGTTAAAAATCTTTTGAACAAATGCACTTACTTTCGGGTTTAGCATTTACCTTTGCTTATGACGAATAAATCTAAATAACAGATTTTTCGCCGCAATAAATAAAACAGCTATAATAATATGGAACGGCAAATAATGAGTCATCTTGAAACACTATCGAAAGTAAAAGTTGGCACCTGTGGCACAATCCGCGAATTCACCAACGACCACATGGCAAGTAAAATGCTCTCGATGGGTATTTTACCAGGAAAAGTGTTGAAACTCATCCGCCGCGCTCCTTTTGGTGGTGGTTTATACATTAAAGTAGGTGACTGTAATATTGCCGTTCGCGATGTTGAAGCACAGAATATTTTGATTGAAATTCTATGAATGACACAAAAAACTTCACATTAGCTCTTGTCGGCAATCCAAATGCAGGCAAATCTTCTGTTTTCAATCAGTTAACAGGTTTAAGGCAAAAAGTAGGTAATTTCCCAGGCGTTACAGTTGATAAAAAAATCGGTATTGCAACCTTATCAGATGGTGCTGAAATTACAATTGTTGACCTGCCAGGTACTTATAGCCTTTATCCAAATTCGCAAGATGAACGCATTGTCCTCAATATTTTATCAAATCCCAATGATAAAAACCACCCCGATGCTATTATCTATGTCGCTGATTTGACCAATTTAGAACGACATCTACTCCTTTTTACACAACTCAAAGACCTTAATATTCCCCTCATTTTGTGTGTTGGCATGATTGATATTGCCGCCGAACAAAACATATTTATTGACCACGAAACCCTATCAGAGTCGCTCAATGTGGCAGTTATCAGCGTCAACGGGCGCACAGGCGAAGGCGTTAAAGCGTTGAAAGACGAAGTTTTGCGTCTAAAAACCGCACCGCCACCCCCTCAGTATAAAATGTTTTTTCAGCCCAATCAGATAGAATTGAAGGTGGCGGAAGAAATCAGATTGTATTTGCCGAAAGTAGAAAATATCTATCAAGCCATACTTTGGGCGCACCATTACGAGCGTCTGCCTTTTTTGTCAACATTTGAAAAAGTAACAGTCAAACAAGTTGTTGAAACACATAAATTTGAAGATTTACGCCTTCAAATCACTGAAACTTTGCAACGTTTTGACCGTCTGCAACCCATTTTAAAGCACGTTTTTATAAAACCTGTTAATGAAAATGTCAGTTTGACTGACCATATTGACCGTGTTGTCACTCATTCAGTTGCGGGTCCAATCATCTTTTTTGGCGTTTTATTCCTCATTTTCCAATCCATTTTTGCCTTAGCCAGCTTACCGATGGATGGCATAGAGAATTTGTTTTTAGAGACTAATACTTTTTTGAAAGCCGTTTTGCCTCAAAATTTATTAACTGATTTATTAACGGACGGTATTTTGGCAGGTTTAAGTGGCGTTTTGGTGTTTATTCCACAAATAGCCATTCTGTTTTTTCTCATTTCACTACTTGAAGAGGTCGGTTATATGGCTCGAACCGTCTATATGTTCGACCGCATCATGCAAAAAGTCGGTTTAAATGGGCGCAGCATTGTCGCGCTCGTTTCGGGTGGTGCGTGTGCGATTCCTGCTATTATGTCCACGCGAACCATTTCAAATTGGAAAGAACGCTTGATTACGATACTCGTCACGCCCCTCATTAGTTGTTCTGCTCGTCTGCCCGTCTATGCGTTGCTTGTGGGTTTTGTCGTGCCAAACGAAAATTGGTTCATTTTCAATAAGCAAGGTTTAGTTTTCACAGGACTCTATCTTTTAAGCATCGTTTCTGCTTTGGGTGCGGCTTTTGTCTTCAAAAAAATATTAAAAACAACAGAAAGTACCTTCCTCGCTATCGAATTGCCCGAATATCGCTTGCCACATTGGCGCAACGTCGGTTTTACCGTTTATGAAAAAGTAAAATCTTTTGTCCTTGAAGCGGGTAAAATCATAATGATTGTGTCTATCGTTCTATGGTTTTTAGCGTCTTTTTCGCCCATAAAAGACATCGAACAAACCCTCGAAGCAGAAGCCACGACCATAGCAGTAGCTAAAAATTGGACAGAACAAGAAAAAATGGATCATTTGTCGGCTCGTAAATTAGAAACCTCTTATGCCGGTTATCTCGGCAAAGCCATCGAGCCCGCCATTGCCCCGCTAGGATTTGATTGGAAAATTGGCATTGCGCTTATTTCCTCGTTTGCTGCACGCGAAGTATTTGTCGGCACAATGGCAACGATTTACAGCATTGGTTCAGCGGGTAAAGAGGATACAATGGGCATTCGGGCGCACATGAAAGAAGAGTTAAGACCCGACGGCAAGCCGCTTTATTCGATGGCAACCGCTTTGTCTCTACTGATTTTTTATGTATTTGCCTTGCAATGTATGAGTACGCTTGCCGTAGTGAAAAGAGAAACAAAGACTTGGAAATGGCCCATCGTGCAGTTTTTGTTTATGGGTGCTATGGCTTATATTGGGAGTTGGATAGTTTTTTACTTGTTCAATTAGAATGTTTTACAAGTAAAGAAAAAAAATCAA
>JAYTUR010000502.1:0-1647 GCA_043744475.1 Saprospiraceae bacterium
GCTCGCACAGCCTTTCCGTTACATTGCGCACAATGGTGAAATCAATACGATTATGGGCAATGTGAATTGGTGGAAATCGAAGGAGTTTATCATGGAATCCACTAAGTTTACGACTGATGAATTGGAAAAACTTTTCCCTGTTTGCGGTCAAGCTTTGTCGGATTCAGCCAATTTTGACAATGTTTTGGAGTTTTTAGTCCTCAATGGTCGCTCTTTGCCCCATGCTTTGATGATGATGATTCCAGAAGCATGGCAGCACGACGAGCAAATGGCGGAGTACAAAAAAGCCTTCTACGAATACCACGAAACGATGATGGAACCTTGGGACGGGCCCGCAGGCATCTGTTTTTCTGATGGCATTTTGGTCGGTGCCACTTTGGATAGAAACGGTTTGCGCCCTTTGCGTTGGGTGTTGACAGACGATAATATGTTAATAACGGCTTCAGAAGCGGGTATTTTGGATATTCCACAAGAAAAAGTGGTGCGTAAAGGTCGTTTGCAACCCGGTAAAATGTTGATTGCTGACCTTGATGAACACCGTATTATTGACGATGCTGAATTGAAAGAAAGGATTTGTCAAAACCGGGATTATCAAAGTTGGTTGACGAAACACAAATCTTTGCTTAAAAACCTGCCTGTCATTGCGAGGGACGAAGCAACTGAGGGGGTCTTCGAAGAAGAAATTTTAACGCAAGACGGACGTTTTTTAGTCGAAAAACAACAATTGTTTGGTTTTACAAAAGAAGACTTGAAGGTGTTGATTCAGCCGATGTCAAAATCGGGTGATGAAGCGATAGGCTCAATGGGTGCGGACACACCTTTGGCTATTTTGTCGCAACGGACACAGCATTTGAGCTCTTATTTCAAGCAATTATTTGCACAAGTAACGAATCCGCCGATTGACCCGATTCGTGAACGGGACGTGATGTCGCTTCATGTCAAATTGGGTGGTGGTGAAAATATATTGATTCCGACAGAAACTTCCGCGCGTTTTATCGGTTTAGACCAACCCGTTCTGAAAAATTCGGAATTATCGAAGCTAAAAAACATCAACTTACCTCATTTCAAAGCTGAAACAATTGACACGACTTTCGATTGTGAAGGTGAAAAAGGCAGGTTACAAGCAGCAGTTGACCAAATTTGTAGCGCATCAGAACATGCTGTTCGGACAGGTGTAAACATCTTAATACTGAGTGACCGTGAAGCGGATATTTTGAATGCGCCAATTCCTTCGCTTTTAGCGGCGGGTGCGGTGCATCATCATCTTGTGAAAAACGGTTTGCGCTCGATGTGTTCTATCATCGTTGAGGCGGGTGATATTTGGGAAACGCACCATGTCGCTACGCTCATTGGCTATGGCGTTCAAGCCGTCAATCCATATATGGCGTTTGCAACGATAAAACACATCGTTGATACTGAGGGGGCTGCGGAACACAACGGACATTCTGTTGATTATGCCATGGAGAAATACATCAAAGCCATTGGCAAAGGTTTGTTGAAAGTGATGTCAAAAATTGGCATTTCGACGCTTCAAAGTTATGCGGGTGCACAGATTTTTGAGATTCTTGGCTTGAGCAGAAACGTGGTGGATAAGTGCTTTACAAAATCGGTTTCTCGTATTCAAGGCGTTGGCTTCGACGGTATTGC
>JAYTUR010000503.1:0-6305 GCA_043744475.1 Saprospiraceae bacterium
CATCGCCATTATTGCTCACGTTGACCACGGTAAAACGACCCTTGTTGACAAAATGATTCTTATCGGAAAACTTTTCCGTGAAAATGAACTGACTGGCGAACTCCTCCTCGACAATAACGACCTTGAACGCGAACGTGGCATCACAATTCTCGCTAAAAACGTTTCAATTCGTTATAAAGACCACAAAATCAATATCATTGACACACCTGGTCACAGTGACTTTGGTGGTGAAGTTGAACGCGTATTAAATATGTGCGATGGCGTATTGCTTTTAGTGGACGCATTTGAAGGCGCAATGCCTCAAACACGTTTCGTATTACAAAAAGCGATTCAATTGGGTTTGAAACCCATCGTTGTCGTCAATAAAGTTGACAAAGAAAACTGTACACCTGACATCGTTCACGAGCAAGTTTTCGACCTCATGTTTGCCCTGGAAGCCACCGAGAATCAGTTGGATTTCCCCGTTGTCTTCGGTTCAGCCCGTAACAATTGGATGAGTGCCGATTGGAATAAACCGACAACAGACATTACTTATTTGCTCGACCAAATTCTGTTGCATATTCCACCCCCTCAAGCTGACCTTGATGGTGGCGTTCAGATGTTGATTACTTCTCTTGATTACTCAAACTTCATCGGTCGTATTGCGATTGGTCGTTTGCGTCGTGGTGTATTGCGTCCTAACATGAATATTTCGCTCATCAAACGCGATGGTTCTATTCAAAAAAGCCGCATCAAAGAACTTTATACATTTGAAGGTATGGGTAAAGTCAAAGCAGAAGAAGTTGTCGCAGGTGATATTTGCGCGATTGTCGGTATCGAAGGTTTTGAAATCGGCGACTGTGTTGCTGACTTCGAAAAACCAGAAGGTCTGGGCACAATTTCGATTGACGAACCGACCATGAGTATGACTTTCACTGTCAATGACTCGCCGTTTTTTGGTCAAGAAGGTAAATACGTGACGAGCCGTCACGTCAGAGACCGTTTGTACAAAGAATTGGAGAAAAACTTGGCTTTGCGCGTTGAAGAGACAGATGCGGCAGATACTTTTAAAGTCTTTGGTCGTGGCGTTTTGCACTTGTCAGTTTTGATTGAAACCATGCGTCGCGAAGGGTACGAATTGCAAATCGGTCAACCACAAGTGATTCAGAAAATTATTGATGGCAAAAAACACGAACCGATTGAAGAATTGAATGTTGACGTTCCAGAAGATAAAAGCGGTATCGTCATTGACCTCGTGACGCGTCGTAAAGGTCAAATGTTGTCAATGGAACCGAAAGGCGACCGTATGGTCATGAAGTTTGAAATTCCTTCACGCGGTATCATCGGTATGCGTTCTTATTTGTTGACAATGTGTCAAGGTGAAATCATTATGACACACCGTTTCATTGAATTTCAACCTTACAAAGGTGATATTCAAGGTCGTCAAACAGGTGCTTTGATTTCAAAAGAAATGGGCAACGCGATTCCGTTCTCTATCAACAACTTACAAAGCTCTGGTACTTTCTTCATTGAACCCGGTGAAAAAGTTTATACAGGCATGGTGATTGGTGAAAATACCCGTCCTGGCGACTTAGTGGTCAACGTAACGGTAACAAAACAGTTGACCAATATGCGCGCAAGTGGTTCTGACGACAAAGCTCGCATCGTTCCACCACGCAAATTTACATTAGAAGAAGCGTTGGAATACATTCAAGAGGACGAATACGTGGAAGTAACACCACAATCTATCCGTCTCCGCAAGATTTTGTTAGACGAAACAAGCCGTAAACGCGGTCGGAAAATAGAGCAATTCGCTTAAAATACTACCCCTCAGTATAAAAGGGGTAAATTGTAAAGCATGTTGTTACAAATAAAAAAGGAGACAGACCATCTATGGTTTCGTCTCCTTTTTCGTTTAGGCATAAAGTTTATTATCAATGCCCCCTCACCTCTTTTTTAATCTTATCTGCATCTTCTTTCATCAAAAAATCAATCACTTCTTCAAGCTGTTTGGCTTCGATATTTTTTGAACGAATGATTTTATTTTCATCTAAAACATAGATTTGTGGCGTGGTTTCAACATTATAAAGCGTTTTATAGCGGGAAATCATATATGGGTCAATGGTATTTATGAAATCACCAAAACCTTTTTCTTTCACGTATTTCCAACATTCAGGCATTTTATCAGTACCAACATAAGTACAAACGGCTAACACTTTAACATCCCATTTTTTTTCCTTTGTTTTTTTAAAAAACTCAACTAAAAACGGTGATTGCTTTTGACAATGCCGACAATCAGGCGCAAAAAAGAACAAAACAGTATATTTTGCTTTGATTTCTGATAAAGTTATCGCCTCATTAGCCTCATTGAATGTCTTAATTTCAGGTGCTTTTTTACCAATCAGAATCGGTTCAAGTTTATTCGCATTTTGAAGAATTTTCTCCCGATTTTCTTTTTCAATAAAATCATCAACCAAACCCGGTTCGATGTATTTTTTTGCCAAATGCACATATATACCGTCAAAACCGACAAGGTTTGACTTCGCATACTTGTTCAAAAATTGAATAAAATAGTATTGAAAAGTCTCTTTGGCGGGCTTCATCGCTTCTAACATGCGTTCACATGACTCAAAAATTGAATCTGGATGTTGCGGTGTTAATTTATCAATATAATAGTCCACTCGTTGTTGCAAAACAGGTGAACGTAAAAGCGCAGAGTTTCCTAATTCAAAATTATCGAAGCAATGCTCTTTATAAAAATAGTATTGCGCCAATTGCTTTTCTTCGGCATTTTTGATATTATCAAACTTCGGCACATCAATTTCAATAGCCGATTTTATTAAGACTGCCGAGACCATCGTCGGGTTTTTCTTTGCCAAATCCCATTGATATGCCTTCACTTCCTTATCCAAATCAGCAAATTTCTTCATCGAAGCCACCGAATCACGCGCTTTCAAAGCACCCGCCGCCTCTGCATCTTTGCGTTTGGCAGAAAGGAATTTCATATAATTATAAAACAACTCATTGTCTTTTGAGCCTGTAATCGTCGCTTCATAATAAGGTAAAGCCACCGAAGTTGTCAACGAAAAATGCTGCTCATTATCATTGACCATGATTTGGAAATAATTGTCCTTCGTATTTATAACGAGTAGATAAACACCGGCAGGCAGCTTTTTCTCTTTTTTGAAGGTAAAAGTTCCCGTTGGCTTATCAAAAACGGCTGTATCCGACAAATACGTTTGTCCGCCCATTTGATACCCTAAAAAGAGTGTATCGCTCGTATAATCCGTCAATTTGACCTTAATGTCATAACCTTCATGGGGGTTTGTACGCGCAAGAATCGTATTGTGTAAAGTAAAAATGGTGAGTCCAGTAAGAAAAAGTTTTATCAAATCGTTCTTCATTGACTATAATGTTTATGGATTTTTAATGATTTCGAGAATTTTTAAAGCGTTTTTACTGAGGGGTGGTAAAACTCTGCAAATTTGAGAAGTTTTCAGCAATAACGTATATTTTTAAGTTTTCATTAACGCAGAGCGTAAAAAATGTTTATTTTTTTGAAAAATGGAAAAAGCCTTGTAAATAATTAGTTTACAAGGCTTTTTTGGATTTTTATTGAGAGGGTATATTTCGCAATCTCAAATATTTATTTATGCCGCAGCCAACTGTTGATAAGTCATTTCAGATTCAAGAAACCCCAAAATAATATCTTCTTGAGCTACGCCTTTTTCAATGAGTTCATCAGCTATCAAGGCTTCGGTGTTATTTTCATGAATCCAAACTTTACCATTGATGATTTCTATATGAAAACACAACAAATGTGTGTAAGTCTCTTCATTTTGCCAACCAAAAGAAATCATAGCAAAAGCATTTTTTGTCGTATCGGCGATGATTCGGTTTTGCAAACCACCTGAATGACCCCAAAACTTATCGTAGTCTTGAAATAAATCGAGAATTGCTTTTTGATATTTTATTGTTTTATCCATGATGTAATGGTTTGATTTTTATGACTATATACAACAATATGTACTTTATATTCTTTTACAAGTTCTTTGACGAGTTCTTTTTGAAAAATCGTATCGTGAGCTCGTTTAGGCACGGCAAGATACAATTCCAAATTCATTTTATTCATGAACAATGCCTTGCGATAGCTCAAATATTTACCCAATGCTTCATAAAATGAGGTGATTTGAGATTGTATTTCAAAAGACTTTATTTCGATTGCGATTTTTTTGTCATCACGTTCAAATGTCATAAGGGGTTCAGCACTTAAGTCAATAAAAAGACCGATACCTCCTGCAACAATTCTCAACGGGTCATCTACAACACGCCATCCATCTTTTTCTAAACCAATTCTTACTGTTTCGTGATAGGTATCCTTTCGTGGCATTTAGTCTTTTAGTTTTGAGTAATAAGTATGTTTTTTGTACAAAAATACACTTTTTCAGATAAAAGAACAATGATTTCTCACAAATGTACTGAGGGGCAGCCACAATGATAATTTAAATGTTTGGCAATACGCATAGCAACTAAATGGGCTTTTAGAGCAATACCTTATGCGTATTTCTGTCGCTGCATAAAACAGATTTATTGTAGTGTATTTTATTAGCAAAAAGCCTTGTAAACCAACCATTTACAAGGCTTTTTTGGTTTTTTACTGAGGGGGTCATTTGGTTATTTTGGCATTAAAATACGTTTTATACGAAGGGCTAATAAGTTATATTTTAAATTTTTATATATTTGTTTTTTTGTATTGTTATATTGTTTATTTTTGTGAATAAATAGGATAAGTAAACAAAATATCGATGATGATAAATGGATTTTATAACCTAAGAGATTTCTCAAACAAAAACAGGAATATGGCGAACAATATACTTGAACTCAAAACTTACTTTTACCAGAATTTATTTATTTTAAAAAATCAGCAAATTGATGTTGAAACATATGAAAATTTTGAAGAAACTGAGTTACATAAAGTATGTAATAATTGTGATTTAAAAGGAAATAAATGTAATTTAATGTCTGGCTTTAGTCATACTTCGGACTTTAACAAACTAGTTAGCAGAAAGGAAAAGTACAAAATTTCACCAATAGAAAAAGGAAATGAAGAACCAATAATGTTCTTACTCGAAAACCCTGGAACTGATTGGGAAGGAAAAACAAATTTTTTTAACAAAACTCTAGTTTCACGTAGATTAAACTATTGGTTTGGTGAAATTAATGATTATGTGAAAAATTATGAATTGAAAAACCTAGATGAATTTTCTGAATCTAAAAATGACGCTTATGCACATTCCTTTATACACATTATGAGAAAATACAAACTCTCAAATGTATTGGTAACAAACACAATCAAGTGTAAACCTTCAAATGGAGCAAGATTACCTGTTGAAAGAAATATAGAATGTATGGAATTATTTTTAAAGAAGGAAATTGAATACTTTCAACCAAAAAAAATATTTTGTTTTGGTCCGACATATACAATGCCAAACTTGAATATATTAAAACAGCGACACCCGAGCTTATTTAATGACGTAAAAATTTATGTACTTTATCACCCAAGCTCAAGATTTTCAAGAAAAAAAGTAAGAGACAATTGGTATTCAAAATTTGATGATGCATTTCCGCAAACCACCGCTTAAACCACCGCTGACACAAGGTTTGAATAAAAAATGCCCACGCTTATAAGCCTCTCCAAAGGCACAATATATTTTTTAGCACGTAACCGATGTTTCATTAAAAAAGGTTGCCCTCTTTTCATAACAAAAATGCGCTCAAATAAAAGTATCGTTTGAGCGCATTTTTGTTATGAAACCTAAATAATCATTCCTCACTTTCCTCAATCTCAACCGCACCCACCTCATTCTTAAAAATACTAAAAATCGTTTTACCATAATTGCGCACTTGAAACAAATGCGGATGCGCCTTAAAACTATGATTCGGATTATGCTCCAAAACGAACCAACCATCACCTCGCAGTAATTTCTTCTCAAAAATCTTATCAGGAATCGAATCCAAACCTGCCAAACCATAAGGCGGACCTGCAAAAATATAGTCGAATTGCTCGCAAGCCGCTGAAATGAATTTGAACACATCACCTTGAATAATGCGTAAATTGTCTTCAATTTCTAATTTTTTCGTTGTTTCACGCACAAAACGCACGGCGGGCGCATGTTTATCCACATAAGTCACGTCAAGGCAACCGCGTGAAATAAATTCATACGTATGGTTGCCCGTACCACCAAATAAGTCTAAAACCTTAATGTCTTCAAAGTCAAAAGTATTTGTCAAAATATTGAAAAGTCCTTCTTTCGCAAAATCGGTTG